>NZ_DBHHEV010000116.1:0-1581 GCF_057238965.1 Peptidiphaga sp. | reverse complement strand
ACCAAGGCCGACGACGAGGAGCCGCCGGCCGACGGCTGACGCCCCGACCTCCGGCTGGTCGGGGCCCCGGCACACGGGCCTGCCGCGCCCTCGGGTCCCGTCGAGGCGGGACTAGTTCGCCTCGTAGACCGCCGGCATGTCGAGCTTCTTGTCGAAGTCCTTGTCGGCCACGGTGTAGAGAATCTCCTCCAGGCCACGCCACCACGGATCGACCGGGAGCCTTGTCTTCAGGTCGATGAGCTCGTCCATGTGCGTCAGGCGCTGGACTTTGATCTCGCCGTCGGACAGACCCACGAAAACGCCGTCGCGCTTGCCCTTCTCGAACTGCCTGGAGAGCTCGCCGATCGCGTAGTTTGCCAGGCGCACGGCCAGTGTGCGGTCGAAGGGCGAGGGGTTGCCGCCCTGCTGCATGTGGCCGAGCACGGCCGGCCGCACGTCGTACAGGCCCCGGCTTTCGGCCTCGAAGATCTTGGTGAGCATGTCCGTCGTGTAGTACTCGGAGGCCTCTTCGTTGGCGACGACGAGGTAAAGGTCGCGTCCGCCCTCGAAGGCTTTGACGATCCGCGCGGCGTCCTCGCTCAGCTGTGACAGGGATATGCCGTTCTCCGAGAGGTAGACCTGCTCTGCGCCAGCGACTATTCCGGACATGAGGGTGAGATATCCGCATCGGCGCCCCATCGCCTCGGCCACGAAGCATCGGTGGTTGGCCGCCGCCGACTGCTTGATGCGGTCGATCACCTCGGCGTTGTTGTTGAGCGCGGTGTCGACGCCGATGGACAGCTCGGCGCCCGGCAGATTGTTGTCGATTGACGCCGGAACGCAGACTATGGGGAGGTCGAAGGCGGGGTAGCGGTTCTTTTCTTCGACCATGTGCAGCGCGGCGAGGTATCCGGTGAAGCCGCCGATGACCATGAGGGCGTCGATCCGGTTCTTCTCGATCTCCCGCCCGAGCGCGTAGTACTGGTCGACGGCCGGAACCGACCGGTGCGTTCCCAGATGGGCGCCGCCGGAGCCGGCCCAAGAATCGACGTCGGCCCACGTCAACTCGCGCAGCTCGCCGTCGAGCAGGCCCGGAAATCCGCCGACGACCCCGAGCATTGTGAATCCGCGGTCGAGTCCGAGGCGGACGGCGGCCTTCGCCGCCGGGTCCATGCCGGGCGCAAGGCCTCCGGCGTGCATGACGGCGACGCGCGGTGGGCGTCCGTCCGGCGTCGCGATATGCCCTCGATGGCTCTCCACCGGCATCGACATCGTCTCGAAAACGTCGAGCATTCCGCGAAACCCCGGGCCGCGTGAATCGACTGCGGCCTCGTAGTCGCCCGAGGAAAGGTACCCCTTGACGGCGCGGGTCTCGCGGATCGCCTCCATCAGGGGCAGGCGCACCACGCGGTTGCGCCGCGTGCCGATGATGCACGGTTCGTCCCTCTCGCCGGCGCGAACTGTCTCGAGGGCGGCGGTGTAGCCGAGGATCGTCGACATCCACCGGTCGTAGGCCGACGGCGTGCCGCCTCGCTGAACATGGCCCAAGGACGTGATTCGCACGTCCTCGCCGAGGCGATCCTGGATGGCCTCCTGGACCCG
>NZ_DBHHEV010000115.1:5985-6361 GCF_057238965.1 Peptidiphaga sp. | reverse complement strand
TCGCGAAATGGCGCGAAGGAGGGGTGGACACGCGGCTCATCGTCCAGGAGCTTGTCCCGGGCGACGACACGACCCAGTGGGTCGTCAACGGATACGTGGACGCCCGGGGGACGGTCACGGCGTGCGGCTCCGGCAGGGTCATCCTCGGCCTCCACCAGCCCGAGTACCTTGGCAACGCCGGAATCATACTGACCGAGCACAATCCTGAGCTGATCGAACAGGCGAAGTCCATCGTCACGCGGACAGGGCTGCGCGGGTTCTTTTCGATGGACGTGAAGGTCGATCCGCGCGACGGCGCAGCCCGCTGGCTCGATCTCAACCCGCGCATCGGCCGCGGCCACTACTACCTCAAGGCCGCCGGCGTCGACCTCGCCAA
>NZ_DBHHEV010000115.1:0-5975 GCF_057238965.1 Peptidiphaga sp. | reverse complement strand
GGACTGGGGCAGGCTGACGGCGCAGAGCGCTTCCGCCAAAGCGATCCGCCCGGCGCCGATCCCGCCCTCGAAGGGGCGGCGTGCGCGACGAATGCGCGCGAGGCGATCTTCTGCATCATTCCGGCGTCGCTGGCCAATCGAAGGTACATTCGCGACGCGGACCTTTACGCGCGCGTGCGGCGAGCAAAGAAAGTCGGCGTCGTCAACCCGCTGGCGTATTCGGCGGACCGGAGCCTCAAACGGACGTTTTATCGCTTGGCCAACGGCTTCAACCAGCGGCGGCGGATGCGTGCGTGGTATCCCGAGCCGACCGACTCGGGATTCTGAGAATTCGGTGCTGCTCGGAATTCGAGGTTCGAACGCGCCGAAGCGCCTTCGCCTCTTCGGCGGAGGGCGTTCGTTTCTCAGTCGAGGGCGCCGGTCGCCTTGGCGAGAAGGGGATGGATCGGCAGAACATATGTGCCGACGAATTCTTCGACGTTGCCTCCGAGCCAGCGCTTGAACTTCAGCACGGGGGCGTCGGGCGCGGTCTCGTCGAAGATCCCGGACACGCCGAAGGTGTTGTAGACCGACAGTCCGTTGTCGCAAGCCCATTTGAACATCGCTCGCTCAACGGGATAGTCCCTCCCGTAGGCGGCAAAACGCTTGTCCATGCCGCCTAGCAGCAGAATGAGCTCGTCTCCGAAGCGGAAGCTCAGCGCGGCGTTGAACGGAATGCCGTCGCCGTGCTCGTCGAGGGTCTTGCGGGCCTGCTCCTCTTGAGAATCAAGCGTCGTCAAACGCTCGCGCAACTGCTCCAGCTCCCTGTCCCTTGCCTTCGTGGCTTTGCGGCCTTCAAGCAATTCGATGCGCTTGAGCGACTCCTGCCGCTCGTCGGCGATCTGCTCGAGGTAGCGCGAGGGAAAGAGATAGGCGACGCACAGGAGCGCCCGCTCCGGCCCGAGTTCGCGCATGAGCTCGGTGTAGAACGCCCTGCTCGAACCGGAGATGCCGTGCATCGTCGTCCGATCGGCCGTCGATTCGTGGAGCTTGTCGAAGACGTCGAACTCCTCGGGCCGCAACAGGCGCGTCTCGACGCCGTAGCGCCCTTCGTTGTGGAAGCGCCGCCGCAAGCCTTTCGCCAAGGTCGCGGTGGCTTCGTCGAACGTCTTGCCCGATATGTCTTTCGTGTAGATGTATCGGATCTGTATGTCCGGCTGCTCGTAGAACTCCTTCGTCAGGCGGGTCGCCCCCAGCTTGGCGAAGGTCTCCTGCGCCTTCGCCGCCACGGGGTTGTCCTCGACGACCTTGATGTCCTCGTAAAAGGCCCGCGGAAGCAGCGGATTGAACCGCAGGGCGAGCACCCGGGGGTTCTTCTTCAGATGGCGCTTCAAACCGGTGAAAAACGCTTCGATCGCGGCGGTGTCCTCCCAATCGAGCAGCGGCCCGTAGGCCAGTTGCGCCCTCCAGAAGACCTTCTTCCACGGCTGGTAGGCGAGCACGCCCGCCCCTGCGATTTTGCGTTCGGCGTCGTCGACGACGCCGACGTATTCGACCTTGTGCCCTTGCCTTTCGCGAACGCGGGCGAACTCAACGCTCTGGGGGATGAAGACTCGGGGGCGAGATTCCTCGAGGAAACGCGCATATGCCTTGGGGGTCAGTAGGACGAAACGCATGGAGTCCATCCTACCGGGAGCGAGGTCCGCGGAAGAAAGCCGAGGCGCTGCGTGTGCGGTGCGTCGAGGAGCTGCGCCCTAAGCCCGATTCGCGGAGGAAAGCTGACCGGTTGCTGTGCGAGTTTGCAGAGAATGCTGCGTTCATTACCGTTCGGCGAGCGGGGTAACCTAGGCCGATCGGCCGTGTTGCGGGGCTGCGCGGCTATTTCGACCCTGTAAAGTGCGGACTTTTCGGCAGCGGCATATGGGCCAGGCAAAATCGCTCCTGTAGTCTTTACGCATGGCTATGAAGCAACCGGACATGTCGTCTCTCACGCCCGAGGAGATCGCGCAGTTGCGCAAAGCGCAGAAGAGGCGCTTCATCTTGGCGCTCGCACTCGGAACGATCATGGCGATTCTCGGTTACTTCGCGGGTCAAAAATTGGCGGGAGGCGACACCAACGGAGCGGGCGCGGTGCACACCGACGCCGCGATCACGGCCGTGACGGGTGAGCGCACGCCTACCGCCGCGGACTTTGAGAGAACGGAATAATTGTGAAACGCAAAAAGTCCGGGGAAAAGCGTCGGACGCCCTCGGCGGTGGCGGCCCTGGGGGGCAAGCCGATTGAGATCGCGAGAATTGACGGAGACGCCGAAGCCTGGCTCGCCGTTTTCGCCGACAGGATCGCGGTGGCGACGGACAAAGAAACCGAAGAGCGGCACTGGTTCGAATTCGAACGTGCGACGTGGAGCGGGAACACATTGACGATGCCCTTCGTCGATTGGAACATTCCGGCTTTCGAGCTCAAGCTCGCCGACGGCGAAGAGGACATAGCGTTCGTCGTCCGAGAACGCCTCGAACGTTCGATCGTCGTTCGCCGCAGCTCCAAGTTGCCGTCGGGCGCCGAAGTTCGGGCGATGGTCAGACGCGACGATAAAGACGACCTGTTCACTCAGGTCATCATCGACGGACGCGCGAAAGAAGAGGACGAGCAGGCGATCGCCGAACTCGAAGAGACGCTGCGCGACATCGTCGGGCTCGAGCCCGACGGCGACGAAGGGTGGGGGGTCTCCGACGATCCCTCGCCGGAGTCGGCTCTGCGAGCAGACGACGCCGACGCGGCCGATCCTCAGGCGTCCCCAGAGGAGGCGGAAGGGGCCCGCAAAAAGGAGCCGGAAGAGGACTGCGCGGACGTCGAGGCAGCCGACGAGAAGTCTCAGACCTCGGCCGAAGCGGACGTTGTCTCGGCGGAGCCGCTCGCTGCTGCGCCTGCAGAATCCGTCGAGGAGGCTGGGGCCGCAAGAGCCCTTGAAGCCGTCGAGGCCGTTGGAGATGCGGAAAATGCCGAGGCCGCGGAAGTCCCTGAACCTGTCGAGGCTGCTGAGGTCGCCGGAGATGCGAGAGCGGATGAAGCGGTCGGTTCGGCGAACGGGCCCGAAGTCGGCGTCGCAGCGGCTGCGCAGGGCGCCGACGGCGCGTTTTCAGGCGAGGCGCCCGAGTCGGAGGCGAGCTCCGCAGGCGCCTCACACGCGCCGGGCGCGCTTGCCGTTTCGGAGAGCGAGGCGAAGCAGGAGAGCGCGCCAGAGCTGGAAAGCCCGACAGAATCGGAGAGCGCCCCGGCCCCGGAGAGTCCTTCGTCGACCGCGCAGGACGTCCCGGCTCCGGAAAGCGATCTCGAGCCGGAGGGCTCTGTTTCGCCAGACGCGGCGGCTCCGGAGAGCGCCCCGGCCATCCCGGCCGTCTCGCAAAGCTCAGCCGCTCCGAAGAGCGAGCCTGAGACGGAGAGCCTGACGCCGTCGGGCGTTGAGGAGTTGCCCGGCGCCTCCGTCGGACTCGCGAATCCGAGGGAGGCAGGGGTCGGGGAAAGCTCGGCGGACGCATCCTCGAATTCTCCGAGAGGCGGCGCTGAGCAGCCGTCGGCGGCCGCCCCTGCGACGAATGCAGATGCTGCGACGAATGCAGATGCGGCGACGAGTACGCGTGCTGCGACGAATGCACATGCCGCGACGAGTGCAGATGCGGCGTCGCCTGCAAACGCAGTCGAGACAGACGCCGAAGGCCCCGTGCCCGACGCGGAAATTCGCGGATCGGGGCCGGAGTCTCCCGAAAGGGGCGAGGCCTCCTCGACATGACGGCGTGCCGTTTCCAGCGCGAAGCGAAGCGCCGCGGCAGGGCACCGCAAGTCTCTGTGATGCAAGGCACCGCAATGAGATTGGCGGCGATCCGCTGCTGCTGCTAAAGTTTTCGTGTTCGCGATCCCGCGTAGCTCAATGGCAGAGCATTCGACTGTTAATCGAACGGTTGCTGGTTCGAGTCCAGCCGCGGGAGCCGACGCACAGGGGTGAGGCTGTCCGCTTTCGCCCCTGTTTCGCATAATACTCGGATCCGACCGCTCAGCAGACGCAGAAGCCGTGCGCGGACAAAGGCGCCGGGAGCCCGCCCAGGGGCGAATACGGTTGCCCGCCTCCATGGAAGAGACCTCGGGCCCCGTCGGATCCCGCACGACTGTTAGGAGCGATGTCCATGGTCTCCGTTGTCCCCTACCGCGCAGAGCACCGTGAAGCGCTGATTGAGCTCTCTCTGAGGGCGTGGGAAGACGTCTTCCCTCTTATGCGCGAGTCCGTGCCGGGATTCGTCTACGAGTGCTTCTATCCGGCGGGATGGGAGCGCCGCCAGTCCGACGACGTCGCCTTCGTGCTTGACGCCGAGTCCTCCGGCATCGACGTCGCCCTCGACGGCGAACGCCCTGTCGGATGGGTCTGCACGCGCATGCACCCCGAAGACAGCATGGGCGAGGTGTACATTCTCGCCGTCGATCCCCGGTGGCGGAGGCGGGGAATAGCCCGTCGGCTCATCGAACGGGCGGAGTCGCGCACCCGGGGGCTGGGAATGCGGATGCTCATGGTGGAAACGGGAGGAGACCCCGGCCACGCACCGGCTCGAGCGACGTACGAAGCGGTGGGATTCGAACGGTGGCCGGTGGCCAGATACTTCAAAGACCTGTCGGGGCCCTCCGACGCCGCTCAGGCACGCCGGCCTTCTGCTCGGGCCGATGTGCCCTAGACTTGATCCATGACTTTTCGACCAATTCGCATCGTGGGCGATCCCGTCCTGCGCACGCCGTGCTCACCCATTGACGAAATCACGCCGGGGGTGAAGGCGCTGGTCGAAGACCTCGTCGAGAACGTCGACATGGACGGACGCGCAGGCCTCGCAGCAAATCAAATCGGTGTCTCTTTACGCGCATTCTCTTGGAACATCGAAGGTGAGATCGATTACATTCTCAACCCGGTTATCGTCGAGCTTTCCGACGACGAATTCCAAGACGGCGAAGAAGGGTGCCTGTCTGTCCCGGATCTGTGGTTCCCGACGAAGCGCGCGTTGTACGCCCGTGCCGAGGGATCCGACCTTGACGGACGGAAAAAGGTCGTCGAAGGCGAAGGTCTCATGGGACGATGCATTCAGCACGAAGTCGATCACCTTGACGGGCATCTGTACATCGACAGGCTCGATCGGGAGACTCGGAAGAAGGCGATGAGGGCGATAAGGGACCTCTGAGGGTCGGCACGGACGTCGGCCGCGCACCGGCGGCGGTTTTCTTTTGCCTATGGCGTTTTCCCTCGTGATGTGGCACGATAGGAGGGATTCCTCCGGCAGGGTGACAAGGGGAAAGCCACCTAAAGGAGGAACGCCATGAGTGCAAAACACGCCACCCGAGGCGTCATATTCATACACTCGGTATCGCCCGCCGTTCGGCCGCACGTCGAATGGGCGGTGTCCAGTGTGCTCGGATACGACGTGCGGTTTGAATGGACCGCACAGCCAGCGTTGCCTTCGATGAGCCGCGCTGAGGTCTCTTGGGTGGGCGACGTCGGAACCGGAGCGATGCTTGCCTCCGCCCTCGGCGGGTGGGAGCATCTGCGCTTTGAGGTCACCGAGGATGGAACAGCGGTGAGCGAGGGCGGGAGATGGTCAGCCACACCCGGCCTCGGGATCTTCTACGCCCAGACGGACCTCATGGGCAACGTCGTCGTGCCGGAAAATCGAATCCGCGCTGCGATCGACCAGGCGGGGGGAGACGCGCACGAGATGCGTCGCTTGCTCAATCTTGCCCTCGGGCAGGCTTGGGACGACGAGCTCGAGCCTTTCCGCTACGCCGGTGCGGGCGCGCCGGTTCGGTGGCTCCACCGAGTCGGGTGAAGCCCGGTCCGCGGCGCCTGCGATGACTTGCCGTGACAGTCGCCTCCATCGATGAGCAGGACCCCGCCGGGGTCCTGCTCATCTGTTTCGCCGCTGTCCGTCTAGGTTCGATCCTTCTCCGCCAGATCGAGGAGCTCGCC
>NZ_DBHHEV010000114.1:810-6374 GCF_057238965.1 Peptidiphaga sp. | reverse complement strand
CGCGTTCGTCGCAACGGGATGCTTGCCTCCGAACCCAAAGCAAGCCACACGGCCGGGGCCGCGTTCGTCGCAACGGGATGTTTGCCTGCGAACCCAGAGCGGGCCGCGCAGCCCGGGCCGGCGGGTAGGCTTGAACAAAGGGCATCGACCCCAAAGGAGAAACAGATGAAGAACATCCCCCTCGGCTCGACGGGCGTCTCGATTTCGCCGATCACGCTCGGCGGCAACACCTTCGGCTGGACCTCGACGCGCGAGGAGTCTTTCGAGGTGCTCGACGCGTACCTCGCGGGCGGCGGAACGACGATCGACACGGCAGACGCCTACTCTGCCTGGGCGCCAGGCAACCGGGGCGGCGAGTCGGAGGAGACGATCGGCCAGTGGCTCGCGGCCCGCGGATACGCAAAGGGCACCGGGCGCGAGGGCGTCGTCGTCGCCACAAAAGTGGCCAAACACCCGCAATTCGAGGGACTCTCGCCTAAAAACGTCGCGGCGGCCTGCGACGCTTCGCTCGAGCGGCTCGGCGTCGACTTCGTCGACGTGTACTTCGCCCACTTCGACGACGACGCCGTCGCAATTCCCGATATGGCCGAAGCCTTCTCCGCGCTGGTCGACGCCGGAAAGGCACGAGCCGTCGGCCTGTCGAATTTCACGCCCGAGCGGATGGAGGAGTGGCTGCGCTGCGCCGAGGAAAACGGCCTGCACAAGCCGACAATCCTGCAGCAGCACTACAACCTGGTCAAGCGGAGGCGCTTCGAAGCCTCCTACCTGCCGCTCGCGCGTGAACACGGCATGGCTGCGCAAAGCTACTTCGCCCTGGCCTCCGGGTTCTTGACGGGCAAATACCGCAGCGAGGACGACGCCAAGGCGAATGCGGCGCGCGGAGGGGCGGCGGCCCGATATCTGACGGAGGAAGGGATCGCAGTGCTCGCGGCTCTGGACGACATCGCGGCCCAGCTCGGCGCGAGCCCGGCGAGCGTCGCCTTGGCGTGGCAGCACGCCAAGGGCGTGGATTCGCCGGTGGCCTCTGCCCGGACAGTCGGCCAGCTGCCCGATCTCCTGGCAGCCCTCGACCTGACGCTGACCGCCGAGCAGGCGGCAATCCTCGACGCGGCGTCCGCGCCGATGGCGTGAAGCCGGGCCTCCGCGGGGACTGGTCTATGGCGATCCCTCCGCCCGCGAGGCGGGGACACGGCACCGCGTCTCCCGCGGGGGACGCCATGCGCAGCTCACGGCTGCGTCGGACCGAAGACACGTCCTCGCGGCCCCGCGGGGCGCGAGGATCCGGGTTAGAGGTTCCCGTCCCCGCCTCAGAATGCGCACATCCCGCGAGCTCCGGTCTAAAGTGGCTGAGCGTGCGGTCCCGGCGTGTGCGGGTCCGGGACCGCATACGCCCGGTGCGGCTGGCCGCCGCGACGACGCCCGCACGAGGCGATTCGGAGAAGAGCATGGACTGTCCGCGAGGGAGCACAGAGCATTCGGAAGAGCGCGCGAATCGACGCGTCTACTCCCTCGGGGCGGGAACGGGCCCGGGCGACATACCGGGAAAGGCATGGGGCGTGCCCGACGTCGACGTGCGGGAGGCAGAAGGGTTTCTGGCGCGCAAGGCGCGGGTGAAGCGGGCGGAGTCCGGCGAATGCCGGATCATTTTGCGCCGATCCCCCGGCGTGAGAGTCTACGCCGCAGCCACCGTGGCCGTCGACACTTTCCTCCTCCTCGCGCTTTTCCTCCCGGCGGCCGCAGATGCGGTGAAAGCGGCGGCGTCGGCGGCGGCCGACAGGACGTTCCTCATCCTTCCGTACCTGTTTTTGGCTCTGTACGTCTTCAACCCCGTCGCATATCTGTGGAGCCTGAACGCCCTGCGCCACCGGACGGTTCTAAGCCAAAGCGGCATCGAGGTGCGGACCCTCGTGCGCAAGGAAGGGCTCCCGTGGCCCGCGACGCGTTCGGGTTTCGGCATGCTCGAACACGTTGCGAAAAGGACGTCGGGCGCGAACAGCCACGGGTACCAGCTTGTCCTCGTCAAAGGGACCTCCGACGACGTCGTCAGGCTGCCCGGCGGCAGATTCGACACCGAGAAAGGCTCGCCGCACGAAAAGGCGGGGCGAGCCGAAGCGGCGACAAGGCAGACCAGCGGCGCGAAGCGGCCAGCAGGCGACGCAGAGACGCCAGCGGACGGCGCAAAGACGCGAACCGGCGACGCCGCGAAAAGGCTCGCGGACACCGACAATCCGAAGATCCAGGCCAGGCTCGCCCTGGAGGGAATATGGTCTGTCGCCTCCAGACACGGGTGGATTCCCAATAGGAACAGCGCCAAAGCCGACCCCGCGCTCATACGCGCGCGAGCGGGCCAAGGCATGCATCGTGACAGCGCGCACCGCGCGAACGGCGAGGGCAGCGCGCACAATTTCCAAGAGCGCTCGGCAAACAGCCAAGGCCGCGCGGGCGGGCGCCGAGGCAGAGCGCGCAATCGCGCGGGCGGCCGAGCGGACCGGTTGGTTTTCGGCGGCCCGGACTTCCGGCGGGCAATCGAGGCGGCCCGCGACGACGGCGCGTCCGTCACGTGGGTCGCCGCAGCGCTGATCAGCGTCGGGGCGCTCGGCCTTTGGCTGACTCTGGGCAGCGCTGCGGTCAAGGCCGCGCTGTCCGCAGGCGTCCTCCTCCTGGGGATCGCCGTCCTCGTCAGCCCGTTGATCGCGGAAGTCCGGCGCCCTCGCCGAACCGTCGTGGGCCGCGAGGCCATCCACATCGACGGAAGGCCGCACGCGTGGCCCGACTCGCGTTACAGCCTGTTCACACTCGGCGACAGGGCGTTCCTGGCAGACCGCAAAGGACGGGCCGTTCCCCTGCTCGGCACCGGTTTGGCGCGGGGCGGATTCGGCAGACGCGAGGCGAAGGCCGCGGCCCAATGCGAGCAGATCTGGCAGTGGGGCGCGGCCAACGGCGTCGTCCGAGAAAGCGGCCGTTACACGCCCCTGCGAAACGCGGACTGGCAAACCGAACGCGAAATCGCCTCCGTGCGCTCGGGCATGCGGTGACTTATAGACGACGGGGGCCGCTTCACCCACTGTGGGTGAAGCGGCCCTCAGGTTGTGCCCCGAGCCGGTCTGCGCCGATCGCCTCAGCGCAAGAAAGAGGCCGCCGTTTGGCCGCTCCCCGGCCGGGAGCGGGAGCGGCCACTGGCGCCGCGGCTATTGCTGCGCCGCGGCTCGACGTTCAAGCCTTGCAGCCACAATCTGGTAGGCGATGGCCGCGCACAGGCCGACCGCCGCCGCAACGATGGCGATGACGAGCGCCTGCGAGTAGTCGCCGCCGTTGCGCTTGCCGATCTTGGCCCCCAGATTGGGTGCGAAGATTGCGGAGACCGCGAAGGCGCTGAAGGCGACTCCGTAGTTGATCCCCTGGTTCTTCGGGCCGAACTGGCTCATGACGAGGGCCGGCATGGTGCCCATGATCCCGCCGTACCCCATGCCGACGGCGAAGATGCCGAGAACGAGGGGCAGCACATTGTGGTCGCCCTTGCCGGCGATCAGCGAAATCAGGCCGAGGGCCGCGAGGATGAAGATGATCTGCACGGTGCGCACCCGGCCGATCTTGTCGGAGACGGTTCCGAAGCAGATCCGGCCCGCCAGGGAGGCGAAGGCGTAGACGGAGACGATGAAGGCCGCCTCAGACTTCGAATAGCCGAACATGCCCTGCGCGAGCGGGGAGGCGTTGGCGACGATGAGCAGGCCCGAGAAGGCGCCGCAGACGAAGATGACGAAGATGAGCCAGAACATGGGGGTCATGCACATCTGCCGCCAGTTGAAGTTCTTCGCCTCGGCCGCCGGGCCTCCGGACGCCGGGGCCGGAGGGGTCCAGCCCTCGGGCGCGTAGTTCGCCGGAGCCTGGCGCAGCGTGAGGGCGACGAGGACGGCGACCGCGAGGAAGGCGACGCCGAAGGCGCCCATCGTGGTGACGATCCCCCGGTCGTCGAGAATCCAGCGGGCCAGGGGCGCCATGACGATCGCGGCGCCGCCGTTGGCGCCGGTTATGAGGCCCGCGGCCATTCCCCGGCGATCCGGGAAGAAGCGCATCGTGTTGTTGAGCGCGGCGGTGTAGGCGAATCCTTGGCCGAGGCCGCCGATCACGCCGAAGCAGAGGATGAACATCGAGCCCGAGCCGGACAGTCCGCCGAGCAGCCATCCCAGCCCCCACAGGGTGCCTCCGGCCAGCGCGACGAGCTGGGTCTTGCCGCGGTCCACGAAGTAGCCTCCGAGGATCATCGGAATCGGCGAGATGGCGTTGAGTACGGAATAGGCCATGACGGCGTCGTCCGAGCCGAATTCCTTTTCCAGCGCCGTTTTAAGCACCGAGAAGATGTAGGTGCACCCGGTGGCGAAAACCAGCAGGCACGACGCCGCCAGAATCAACCACCGGTTGTATCGAACTTTTTCTGACATTGAATAACCTTTCAAGTGGAAGCCGCCGTCATGCGGCTTTCTCATCCATCACGCTCGCGAGCCTGCCCCGGGTTTCGGCAAAGCCCCCGGATCCGTCTCTTTGAGATCGTCGTCGATCTCCGGCGTGAATTCCATCTGGTCGAGGACGTCGCGCTGCAGGCCGATGCCCGGCGCGACCTCGCGCAAGGTCAGGCGCTCGCCGTCGAGCGTGAAAACTGCGCGTTCGGCGACGCAGAGAGCGCGCCGGCCGAATTTCGAGGCGGTCCGCCCCGAAAGGCCCGCCCGCTCAACGTCCTTGACAAATTTCTTTGCCTTGCCCTCGTTCGCAAGGGCCGCCCCTCCGGCGGCGCCGGAGGCAGGCTGCGCGGCCTCCTCGGCAAAAACGACGGCGGACATGGCTCTACTTCGTGTGCTCTTTGACGATCTGGCGGCCGACGACGTGCACCATGATCTCGTCGGTGCCGCCCCCGAAGCGGTGCCCGCGGGCGTCGCGCCACAGCCGCTCGATCCGCACACCCTCGGTCACGCCGATGCCGCCGTGGATCTGAAGGGCGTCGTCGCACACCTCGAAGGCGGCCATCGAGCAGTAACGCTTGCACATCGCGGCCTGCTTGCGGTCGAGCGTGCCGTTGTCCACCATCGAGGCCGAGTGGTAGATGAAGTTCTTCATGTTCTCGATCTTGATGGCCATGTCCGTCAGCTTCTCCTGCACCAGCTGGAACGAGCCGATCGGCTTGCCGAACTGCACGCGGGTCGCGGCGTACTCCGCGGCGTCCTTGAAGGCCGCCTCGGCCAGGCCAAGGGACTGGGTGGCCGTCATGATCCGCTCCAGCTCGAAGTTTTTCATGAGCTGCTTGAAGCCCTCGCCTTTGACGCCCACGAGGCAGGATTCGTCGACCTCGACGTCGTTGTAGTAGATCTCCGACGAATCCGCGGTGTGCCAGCACATCTTGGAGATCGGGGAGATCTCGATGCCGGGGGCGTCGGTGGGAACGAGGTACATCGAGATGGCGCGGCGCGGATCCTCGGCGTCGGGGTTGACGGCCATGGTCAGGAGGTACTTCGTGTCGGCGGCGTTCGTGATGAGGGTCTTCGTTCCGTTGAAGCGCACCTTTCCGTCCCGAT
>NZ_DBHHEV010000114.1:0-796 GCF_057238965.1 Peptidiphaga sp. | reverse complement strand
GCTCGGCGGTCGTCTTCATCGCCGAGGAGTCCGATCCCGCCTGCGGCTCGGTGAAGGCGAGGGCGAAGGGGACGCCGCCGTCTTGCAAAATGCCCAGGACCGATTCGCGCTGCTCGGGCGAGCCGAACTCGAGGATGTCGAGGACCTGGAGGATCTCAGTGGCGTATCCGAGGTTGAGGCCGCGCGAGGCCACCCTCTCCCCGATGAGGCACATTGTCACCATGTCCACCGGCGTGCCGCCGTATTCCTCGGGAATTCCGAGGGAGAGGAAGCCCGCCTCCTGCATGGCCCGCTTGAACTCGACGGGCTGGCGGTGCTCGCGATCCGCCTCGGCCACGTACGCCGGGGACGCGTACTGGTCGAGGATCTCGTCGAGGCTTTCCAGCAGGAGTTGCTGTTCTTCGCTGAGGCTGAAGTCCATTCTTCATTGAACCTTTCTCTGTTTGGAGCTCCGCGGCGACGCTTTCGTTCGGCCTTCGCGGCGCACCAAGTTTCGGCAACGTCGGAAAACTCGCGAGCGCGTGCCGCGTTTCACATGACAAGCCTAAGAATCTCGCGGACCGAGGATATAGGACCAAAGTAGTCCGATTTGCGAGAGTATGCTCGGTAGTGTTCTCTCGCACGGGCAGACAATGCCCGCCGCACCGCGGATCACGCAATTCCCACGCGGATCCGGGCTGCTGCGCGCTCGACGCCGACCGACCAAAGGAGCGACGATGACGAAGGCAATCAGCGCGGCGCAGGCTGCCGCGCTCATCAAGGACGGTGACACGGTCGCGTTCTCCGGCTTCGGTTT
>NZ_DBHHEV010000113.1:6003-6487 GCF_057238965.1 Peptidiphaga sp. | reverse complement strand
GACGGCGACGGTGAGCACTTCGGCCTCGGGCCCGAGGCCGGCCCCTCCGGCCGCAACGATCTCGGGAACGGCCGCGATCCCGCCCTCGCGGACGATCGCAATGTAGACGCTGCGGCGGCTTGCGAGCTCCTGGACCCACTGCTCGAAGGGCCAGGCGTCGCGTCCGAAGGCCCGCGCGTCGAAATCCGCCAGAGCCCGCGCCCAGCCGGGCGCGGGCGAGGCGAAGGAAAGGCCGGGAGGCAGGCTCATGCGCCGTGGACGTCAGGGCGGCGAAGGTACTGCGGCTCGGTGTCGAGGCGGACGGCCTCGCCTGCCTCCTTGCGCGCGAGGAGCGCAAGGGCGCGCCGAGCCAGGTACTCGGGGCGGCATTCCAAGGCCATGGCGCCCTCGAGCTCGGGGCAAAGGTTTGGATTGGGTGTGACGATCGCCGTCTCGGGCCGGGCGGGCAGGTCCGCGCGGGCTGCGATTTCGGGGCCCGAGACGA
>NZ_DBHHEV010000113.1:3110-5973 GCF_057238965.1 Peptidiphaga sp. | reverse complement strand
GCTCGCCCAGTCCTGGAACCCGGTACTGGCCGAGCGGCTCGGCGACGTCGTCGGGGCCGAGCCTGCGGGCCCGTAAGACGAAGAGCTCGCGCCTCCTCGCGTCGATGACGGCGAGAATGTCGTCCAGTCCTCGCATCGCGCCGCCGAGCGCCAGCGCCTCCAGAGAAGAGACGCCGTAGAGCGGGACGTCCCAGGCGCGCGCGAGAGCGCGGGCCGTCACGAGCCCGGCGCGCAGCCCGGTGAAGGCGGCCGGTCCGGTTCCCGCGACGATCATGTCCGGGCGGTTCCCGCCCGTCGCCCTCTCGACCATCGGAGCCAGGCTCTCCGCGTGGCGGCGCACGTCCGCGGAGCGCTCACACGCGATCTCCTCAAGCGTCGCCCCCGCCTCGACCACGCCGACGATCGACCGATCCGAGGTGTCGACAGTCAGTATTCTCAACGTTCTCCTCCGTCCCTTCCTTCGCCCCGGCTGGGCGGCATCTCGTAGACCCTCACGATTTCGCCGGTGTCAAAGCGGATGGTCCTCGAACCGTCGCTCGATTTCTCCGATCGGCTGGACGCCGGGGCGCGCGAGCCCTCCCGCGAGGAACGCCCGCCTGCGCTCGGGCCGGCGCCGTGCCCTCCGCCGACAGTCTCCGAGGAGCCCGTCCGCCGTTTGACGACGGCGCGGCGAATCCACACCGCCGCACCGAGGGCTCCGAAAAGCAGGATCAAACCGGCGACGACGATCTTGAGCGCCGTCGAATCGCCGTGGCGCCGGGAGGCCTTCTTCGCCGCGCCGGAGGAATGCCCGGACGCCGCGTCCCGAAGGGAGTCGCGCACCGAGGCGAACTCTCTGAGCGTCAGCTGGCCGGCGACCACTTTCCGGGCGCGCGGGTCGAGCGGCCGCACGTGGCCGTCTTGCGTCAGAAGAAACCAGCCTTGAGTGAGGGGATCGACGACGACGGTCGTGTTGGGAGTCCTGTTGGCGAGCTCTTTTCCAAAGGTCTCTTCGGCCGTGAATATCGGAGTTCCAACTTTGCCGTCAGTCACCTTGACCGCGATTGTGCCGAGCACTTTGTCTCCAGATTTGACGGGCGCCGCCCAGTAGTCGGAGTCGGTCACTCGCAGATTGTCTTTGTCGCCCGCGAAAACGGAGGCGTGCGTCGGCGCGCCGACCTTGACGTCGTACCGTGAGCCGAACGTGTCGCCTGCTTTGCTTCTGGCGGCGTCTTCGGCGGAGCGGCTGAACCAGCTCATCGCGGTGGAAGAGTCCGAGTCCGTCGCGAAAGCCGGAGTGCCGAAGGCCGTTGCGGGGGCTGCGGCAATGGCCGCGGCGGCGATCGCCGCCTGCAGAGTCCTTTTCACCGACAGGCCTCGAGCCCTCGAAGAATTTCGCCGGATCGCTCGCCTGTGGCTTCGAAAGTCAGTTTTCGCGGGCAGTCGGCTGCGATCTCCTCCCCGCCCGTCGGCCGGGCGACCTTGATCGTCAGGCGGTCCGGCGTGAGCACCTCGACTTTCCCTTCACCCCATTCGACGACGGTCGCGGACGCGTCGAGGGAGGCGTCCAAGTCGAGGGCGTCGACTTCGTCGAGCGACTCGAGCCTGTACGCATCGACGTGAACCAGGTCGGGCCCGTCGCCAAGCGACCTGTGGACATTGGCGATGACGAAAGTCGGCGACGCGACTCGCCCCGCCACCCCCATGCCCTCGGCTATCCCTCGGGTCATCGTCGTCTTGCCCGCGCCCAGCGGGCCGTCGAGCATGACGAGGTCGCCCGCGGCCAGAAGCGAGCCGAGACGAACGCCGAAGGCGTGCATGGCATCGGCGTCGTCGATAATCAGTTCTTCCATAGCGTCACCCATGATAGCGTCGCGGAACCCTCGCCCCAAGGCGGGTGACAATCTCGTACCCGATCGTTCCACAGGCCTGCGCCCACTCGTCCGCGCTCGGCAGGTCTCCCGCCCCGAACAGGAAAGCCGTGTCGCCCGCCGCGGCCGCTTCGGGAACGTCGACGACGAATTGGTCCATGCACACTCGCCCGCGTATGCGGGTGCGGACCCCGCCGACGCTGACGGGGGCGGCGCCGGACGCGGCGCGGGGGATCCCGTCGCCGTAGCCCAGGGGCACAACGCCCAAGCGCGTCGCCGCCTCTGTTTTCTCGGTGTGCCCATATGAGATCGGCGTATGCGCGGGGACGCGGCGTTGGAGGACGAGGCTCGCAGAAAGCTCCATCGCGGGCGTCAGGCCGAGGTCGCGCGCGGTCGCCACCTCCGGATTGGGGGAAAGCCCGTACAGGACGATGCCCGGCCTGACCATGTCGTACCTCGCAGCCGGATGCCACAGAGCGCCGCCGGAGGCGGCGAGGTGAAGAATCTCCGGTTCGATTCCTTCTGAGCGCGCGGCGGCCCTGGCCTGCTCGAAACGTTCTACCTGCCTCTCGGTGGCCCCGGATTCAGGCTCGTCGGCCCGGGCGAGGTGGCTCCACAATCCGACGACGGACACCAACCCGTCGGCCTGAAGCGCCCTGAGCCTGCGGGATGCCTCGGCGACGTCGGCGACGTTGAATCCGCCGCGGGCCATGCCCGTGTCGACTTTGAGGTGGACCTTGGCCGTCGTGCCCGTTTCCCTCGCCGCTTGGGCGATCTCGTCGATCGCCCAGAAGGCGCCTGCGGACAGTTCGACGTCTGCTCGCAGCGCCCGGGCGAGGGGCGCTCCGGGGGCGAAGATCCACGTGAGTATGCGGGGCCCGGGGCCGACCTCTCCCCTGAGCGCGAGCGCTTCGCCGAGCTGGGCCGCCCCGAGATAGTCCGCCCCGGGTGCGAGGGCGCGGGCGACCTCGGCGCGCCCGTGCCCGTATGCGTCCGCTTTGACGACGGCGAGA
>NZ_DBHHEV010000113.1:0-3100 GCF_057238965.1 Peptidiphaga sp. | reverse complement strand
CGCGGCCTCGCGGACGGAAGAGAGATTTGACCGAATGGCCGAAAGGTCGATTCGGGCCTCGGCGGGGTAATAAGAGATCACGATTCCTCCCGCGCAGCGTGTGCGCATTCGTCGGTTTTCTGCACGGGGCGCCGACGCCCCCTCGTGCGGGCCTTCCGCATGCGGAAGGCCGAAGCGGAGGCGTCCGACGCGCCAAAAGCCCTGACGGAGGCGTCCGGCGTGCGGAAGCCGGGTCCTTCTTCGGAGCCTCCGTCGCCGGCCAGGGCGGCTCGAACGGCCGCCGGAGCGTTTCGAACGATGTCGCTCGCCCGCATCGGCCCGTTTTCGCTGGCAAGCCCGTGGACGCAGGCCGCTGCGGCCGCGGCTTGCGCGGGCTCGAGGCCGGCGGCCAGGAGGGCGCCGAGGAAGCCCGCGTACACGTCGCCCGCGCCCGCGACGGCCCGCCAGGCAGGGCCCGGCTGCGCGTACACGGGGCTTCCCGGGGACACGACGACGTCGACGGGGCCCTTGAGCGCGACGGTGGCACCCGTGGCCTCGCTCGCCAGCTTGGCCGCCGCAGCCGGGCATGCGGCGATGCCCTCGCGGGAGCCTTCGATTCCCAGGCGGGAGAAAAGCGCCGCCAGCTCCCCGGCGTGCGGGGTGAGGACCGCCGCGGGCGTCATGCCAGGCTCGGCCCAGGCGAGAGCGCCCGCGTCGAGGACGGCGGGCGTCGTCCACCCCTCGCTTCGAAGTCCGTCGAGGACAGGCTCAGCGCGAGCAAGGGCTTCCCTGTCGAGCCCGGGCCCTATGACCCAGGCATCGACGCGGCCCTCTCCCAGGACCGCTTCGGGGCAGGAGAAAACGACGGTCGAACCGAGCGTCCCGGCGTATCGGACCATGCCGGGCCCCGCAGCCAAGGCCGCGTCGACGCACAGGAGCCCCGCCCCCGGGTAGCTCGTCGAGCCAGCCACGACGCCGACCACTCCCCTCGTGTACTTGTGCGAGGAAGGCCCGGGAACGGGCCACAGAAGCGGGAGGTCGGCGCGCTCGATCGAGACGAGGTCGGGGCTGGGAAGGCCGGCGTCGATGTCGGCGTCGTCGGGCGCCGCGCAGCCTGCGGCTGAGAGGCCCAGCCCGATGTCCGCCGTTTCAACGCGCCCCGCGTGCCTGCGCGCGGGGTCGAGAAAGAGGCCCGGTTTGGGCGCGCCCATCGTGACGGTGAGGTCGGCGCGCAGGATCGGGCCGGGCGCCGCGCCGTCGTCCGTTCCGATACCGGAGGGCACGTCGACGGCGACGACGAGGGGCCCGGCTCCGGCCGACCGTCCTGCCGGCAGCCGCGCGGAGCCTTCCCGCGAGCCCTCGAGGCGTTCGACAAGCGACGCAAAAGGCCCGCGCAGCCCGCCGCGGGCTCCGATTCCCAGAATTCCGTCGATCCATACGTCGGCACGGGCCGCTTCCCTGACGACGGCGTCGAAGTCGGCGACGTCGAGCACCGCGCAGCCTGCGGCGCGGGCGGCTGCAAGGCCCGCCTCGTGCGCGCCCTCGGCGACGACCGCAGCGACGCCCATGCCCCGCCGGGCGAGGAACGCAGCGGCGAAAAGGGCGTCTCCCCCGTTGTTCCCGGGTCCGACGAGGGCGAGCGCCCTCCTGCCGTAGGATCCGCCGAGGAGCCGCAAGACCGCCAGTGCAAGGGCGCCCGAAGCCCGCTCCATGAGGGGAACGCCCGCGGCCAGGAGCGGCGCTTCGGCCTCGCGGACCTTCCGGGCACGGAATGCCCGGATCATTCGACCGTCACGGACTTCGCCAGGTTGCGCGGCTTGTCGACGTCGTATCCCTTGACCGAGGCCAGCTCGCAGGCGAAAATCTGCAGCGGCACGACCGTCACGAGCGGCATCATGAGCGTGGGCGTCGACCGCGGCACCCAGAAGACGCGGGTCGCGTAGCTTGCGGCCTCCTCGTCGCCTTCCTCTGCGATGACGATGACGCGGGCGCCGCGGGCCTTGACCTCCTGAAGGTTGGAGATGACCTTGGAGTGAAGGAGGGGCCGCCGCGGCGTCGGCACGATGACAAACACCGGCAGTCCCTCTTCGATGAGGGCGATGGGGCCGTGCTTGAGCTCGCCGGCCGCGAATCCCTCGGCGTGGATGTAGGCAAGTTCTTTCAGCTTGAGCGCGCCCTCGAGGGCGACGGGGAAGCCCACGTGGCGGCCGAGGAAAAGAACCGAGGTGACGTCGGCCATCGAACGGGCGAGCGTGCGGACCTGCTCTTCTTCGGCCAGCACCTCCTCGATGCGGCCGGGCATTTTGCCCAGTTCGTCCAGATAGGTGGCGACTTCGTCGACGTATTTGTTGCCGCGGAGTTCGGACAGGTAGAGGCCCAAAAGGTAGCAGGCCGTGATTTGGGCGATGAACGCCTTCGTCGAGGCGACGGCCACCTCGGGCCCCGCGTGAGTGTAGAGAACGGCGTCGGATTCGCGCGCAATCGTCGATCCGTGGGTGTTGACGATGGCGAGCACCTTCGAGCCCTGCTCGCGGGCGTGGCGAATGGCCATGAGGGTGTCCATCGTCTCGCCCGACTGCGAGATCGCCACCACAAGGGTCTTTTCGTTGACGACCGGGTCCCGATAGCGGAATTCGTGCGCCAGCTCAACCTCGACCGGCACGCGACACCAGTGCTCGATCGCGTATTTTGCGACGTGCCCCGCGTACGCGGCGGTTCCGCAGGCGACGACGATGATCTTGTCCACCGAGCGCAGAACCGACTCATCGATGCGAAGCTCGTCGAGGTGGAGGCGCCCGTCAAGGCTCGTGCGCCCGCGCAGCGTCTCGGCCACGGCCTTGGGCTGCTCGTGAATCTCCTTGTCCATGAACGTCTCGTACCCGTCCTTCACGGCGGCGGAGAGGTCCCAATTGACCTCGAAGCGCTTGCCCTCGGCGGGCCTGCCGTCGAAGTCGACCACCGTGACCTTGTCGGCGGTGATGCTGACCGCCGTGTCCTGGCCGAGTTCGAGCGCGTCCGACGTCGAGCCGACGAACGCCGCCACGTCCGACCCCAGGAAGTTCTCTCCCTCCCCCAGGCCGACGACGAGCGGCGAGTTCCTGCGCGCTGCGACGACCTCGGA
>NZ_DBHHEV010000112.1:0-6614 GCF_057238965.1 Peptidiphaga sp. | reverse complement strand
GCGGAATGCCGCCGCTGTGACGAGGATCAGCGCACACAAAGCCAGGGGAAGGATCGAAATCGCGTTGTTCGTCTGGGCGAATTGCGCCCACAGGGCCAACCCGGCCGTGGCGGACGTCGAAGCCAGAATGGACTTCTTCGCGAAGGCGCGGGCCCGCTTCCGGAGGTCGCCCGAGGTCTTCAACGTGAGGAAAATCGCGCCGTGGGAAAGGAAGAGGCTTACGGTCACGATTCCGCCGAGCACCGTGAAAGGGGTGATGAGCGAGAAGAATCCGCCCGTGAGGTAGTGGTAGTTGTCAGCCAGCGAGCTCGCGGCGTCCTGAGGCGCGACGGGCACAAAGGCGCCGTCGTCGTAATGGCCCACCTCGATGTGCATTCCTTGAACCAGGTTGGCGAAGGCGACTCCCCACAGGAAAGAGACGACCCAGGCCGAGACGGTGTGGGCTGTGTCCCAGCGGTTGCGCCACGCCTCGGTGTCGATCATTTTTCGCCATTCGATGGCGCAGACGCGGACGATGAGGCAGACCAAAATGAGCATGAGCGCGAGGTACATGCCCGAGAACATCGTCGCGTACCACTCGGGGAAGGCGGCGAACGTTGCGCCTCCCGCGGTGAGGACCCAAACTTCGTTTCCGTCCCAGTGCGGGCCGATGGAGCTGAGCGCGACGCGCCGTTCTTTCGACGTTTTGGGAAGGACCTTCAGCAGCATCGCGACGCCGAAGTCGAATCCTTCCAGCGCGAGGTAGCCGATCCACAGCACCGCGACGACGGAGAACCAGAGAAGCTGAATGGTTGTCAGTTCCACGATCGTTCCTTTCAGTACGCGAAGGTCATGGGGGCGGACTCGTTGAGCTTCACGGTCTTCTTGCGGGTGTCGATGCCCTCCAGCGCATAACGCCGCAGCAGCGCGATCCAAACGACCCCCAGAGCGCTGTAAAGGAGGGTGAAGACAGCCATCGACGTGAGCACGGTCCCTCCGCTCACGGAGTTCGACAGGCCCTGGTTGGTCATCAGCATGATGCCGTTCTCACCGGGATTGACGATCCACGGCTGGCGCCCCATCTCCGTCAGCAGCCAGCCGAAGGAGTTGCCGAGGAAAGGCAGGGGAATGGCCAAAAGCCAGAGTCTGCCCATTCTCTCGGACTTCTCGACCTTGTTTCCGCGCAGCGAGTAGAGGCCGAAGATCGACATCGCCAGTCCCAGGAAGCCGATGCCCATCATGGCTCTGAAGGACCAGAAGGTGACCGTCAGATTCGGCCGGTAGTCCTGGTCGGATCCGTAGACGTCGGCGTACTTGGCCTTCAGCTCGGCGTTGACCTCGTCCAAGCCCTTGAGGAAGGATTCTTTGCCCGAAAAATGGTTGGTGGCCATGAACGATTCGAGCCCGCCGGGGAACGGCAGGGTCAGCTGGGGGCCGTCGCAGTCGGACGTCCACATGGCGATGACGAGGTCGTGGCTCTCTCCCGATTCGCACACGCCCATCATCGCCGCGGCCTTGGCGGGCTGAATGTCCTTGACGTGCTGGCCCATGAAGTGGCCGGATCCGATGGCGATGCACGACGAGACAAGCATCGCAACGAGGCCGACCTTGGCCGCGGGCTTCCAGTATTTGCGGGCTTCCTCCTCGCTTCCCGTTTTACGACGCGAACGGGCCATCCACCAAAAGCAGAGCCCCGCCACGAGCCCGCCGGCGACGAGGAAGGCGGCGCTGATCGTGTGGGCGAAGGTGTAAAGGGAGGTTTCCGAGAACAGCACTCGGAAAAAGCCGCCGATTCCGTCCAGTTCGAGCCGTCCCGTCTGGCGGTTGACGACGGCGCCCGTCGGATTTTGCATGAACGAGTTGGCGGCGAGAATGAAGAAGCCGGAAAGCATCGTGCCGATTGCCAGGAGCCAGATGCACATGTTGTGGAGCTTCGGGGAAAGGCGATTCTTGCCGAAGATCCACAGGCCCAAGAAGGTCGATTCCAGGAAGAACGCGAGCAGGGCCTCGAAAGCCAGGGGCGCTCCGAAAATGTCGCCGACGAAGCGGGAATACTCCGACCAGTTCATTCCGAACTGGAACTCCTGAACGATTCCCGTCGCCACGCCCAAGGCGAAATTGATGAGCAGAATCTTTCCGAAGAAATCGGTCGCCTTCTGCCATGCGGGGTCGCCGGAGCGGCGGGCCTTCGTCTGCATGACGGCCACGAGTGTGGACAGGCCGATTGTCAGAGGCACCTGGTAGAAGTGGTACACGGTTGTGATGCCGAATTGCCAGCGTGCCAGTTCGAAAGCTTCCATCATTGAGCCTTCCGTGGGCATGGTCCGATTGAACTCTTCCAGTGTAGAACAGATTTCCGCCGCGATCTTACAGATCGTCGGGAAAGTTCTTGCCCGCTCTGCTAATTCATAATCGACACCAAAGCAACTTCCTTTCAGGTCGATGTGCTTTTCGGGGGAAAGACACCGTGGAGCCTCTTGAGAAAGCTGTGGTGTGGAATGGATTTCGCGTGTTTCGTCGTTCCGTTTCCAGATACGTATGAGACAATGCTTGTCAGCTTTGGGATTTCCCGCATGATCCCGATTGGAGAGGCCGCACTGTGCGCCGCAAGAGCGTCGCCGCCGGTGCGCCTGTCATGAGACTTCCGCGGTCAGCCGCGATACATAAGCCGGAGACGGCACGTTGCGGGGGTGCCTCCCGGTGGGAGAATACGTATGTCTGATTTTGTTACGGACGAGCGGGAAAATCCGCACAACGGGCCAGCGTCCCCCGTCGGCGACGGCCGGGGAGGGGAAACCGCCTCGAACAACGACGGCCAAGGCGGGGCGGGCCAAGAAGGACAAGGCGAGAACGGAGGAAAGGCGGTTCGCTCCGCCCGCGTGCGGCGGCCCGCTGCGCGCACCCGGCGCAGAGCCTCCGATTCCGAACAGGCCGACGTCGAATCGACGGCGGATGCCACTAGCGCCGTCGCCCAATCGCTTGCGGAGCTGGAGCCCAAGCGCAGGCCTCGCAGAAGGGCTCCTTCCAAAGAAGTCGTAGAATCGCTTGAGATCATCGCCGAAGGCGCCTCAGATCCCGGCGCGGCCGCGCGCTCTGCGGGATCGCCCCCGCAGTTCTCGTCGCCGGAGGATTCCGTTCCCGGAGACACCCCGCCGATGGGAATGACCGCCCTGCTTTTCCAGGAACCCGACGTCAGCAAGGTGCGCGTTCGCAAGCGCAAGTCCGCCGAGGAGCCGTCGGAGCCGGCGTCGGCCCCTTCTCGAGCCAGGAAGCGGGCCTCGGCGAAATCCGATCCCGAGCAGAAGGCGGAGAAGAAGGGCGAGCGCGACGCGGGCGAGGGCTCCGAGCGCTCGCCCGAGGAGCAGGAGGGCTCCGAGCCGCGGCGTCGCAAGCGCGGAACGAGGGGGCGGCGCAAGAACGCCTCCGAGGACGTCCAGGCGGCGGAAGAGAAGCCTGAGCCTTCCAAGCAGAAAGACGCGAAGGCCAAGGACGCCGGCGATTCGGCGGCGGAGGCCGGGACGCGTCGGCGACGTCGGCGCGCTCGCTCGGCGGACTCGGCCTCCGACGAGGTCAGCATTCCCAAGGGCTCGACTCGGCTCGAAGCCAAGCGGCAGCGCCGCCGAGAAGGCCGCGAGGCGGGCAGGCGCCGTCACTCCATCACGGAGTCCGAGTACTTGGCGCGGCGCGAATCGGTCAAGCGCGAAATGCTCATTCGCGAGCAGGACGGGCTCAACCAGATTGCCGTTTTGGAAGACGACGTTCTCGTCGAACACTACGTCGCCCGCCACACGCAGGCCTCGATGGTTGGAAACGTCTACCTTGGCAGAGTCCAGAACGTGCTTCCGTCGATGGAGGCGGCGTTCGTCGACATCGGCAAGGGCCGAAACGCCGTCCTCTACGCCGGCGAGGTCAATTGGGAGGCCGCCGGGCTGGAGGGAAAGCCCCGCCGCATCGAACAGGCTCTCAAATCTGGCGACACGGTCGTCGTCCAGGTGACGAAGGATCCGATCGGTCACAAGGGCGCCCGCCTGACCGCGCAGATCACCCTCGCCGGCCGCCATCTCGTCCTCGTCCCTTCGGGTGCGATGACTGGGATTTCCCGCAAACTTCCGGACAAAGAGCGGCAGAGGCTCAAGCGTCTGCTGCGCGAGATCGTCCCCGCCGAGCACGGCGTCATCGTCCGCACGGCGGCCGAGGGCACGTCCGAGGAGCAGCTGCGGGCCGACGTCGAGCGGCTCGCGAAGACCTGGCAGGACATCCAGGCGAAGGCGAAGAACACCAAAGGGGCGCCGATGCTCCTCAAGGGGGAGCCGGAGCTCGCCGTCCGGGTGGTCCGAGACATCTTCAACGAGGATTTCCAGTCTCTGAAGATCCAGGGGGCCAAGGCGTGGCGGACGATCTCCGAGTACGTGGCCGAGCTTTCCCCCGAGCTGTCCCAGCGCCTGGAGCACTGGACCGGGGCCTTGGACATTTTCGCCTCTCACAGAGTCGACGAGCAGCTGGCCAAGGCGTTTGACCGGAAGGTGTGGCTGCCGTCTGGCGGAACGCTGGTCATCGACCGGACCGAGGCGATGACCGTCATCGACGTCAACACCGGCAAGTTCACAGGCGCCGGGGGCACCCTTGAGGAGACGGTGACGAGGAACAACCTCGAGGCGGCCGAGGAGATCGTCCGTCAGCTTCGTCTGCGCGACATCGGCGGGATCATCGTCATCGACTTCATCGACATGGTGCTGGAGGCCAACCGCGAGCTCGTCCTTCGCAGGCTCGTCGAATGCCTTGGGCGCGACCGCACGCGCCACCAAGTCGCCGAAGTCACGTCTCTCGGCCTCGTCCAGATGACCCGCAAGAGGGTCGGGCAGGGGCTCGTCGAGGCTTTCTCGACCGTGTGCGAGGCGTGCGAGGGACGCGGGTACATCATCCACACGAATCCCGTCGAGAGGGGCGACGCAGGCGCCGACAAGCGCGCGCGAAACAAACAGGCCGCCAAGCAGACGGCTTCCGAGCCCCGAGACGAAAGCCCCAAGCACGACGACGTGAAGGCGGCGCTGCATTCCATCGCGGCAGCGGCCCAATCGAAGCACGACGAAAATTCCGAGCCAGGCGAATCAGACGACTCCGCGAAGGATTCGGCAAAGAACGCCGACGACGCGGAGGGGCAGGCTGCCGAAGGCGGCGAGGATTCGAAGCGGGGAGCGGCGAAGGCGCGCAATCGACCCAAGGCTTCCGCGAAGAGGCAAGGGACGAAAAAGGCGAAGGGCGCCCAGGGCAAACGCGGGAAGGCGGCCGCCGCGCAAGCCGCTGAGGAAGGCCAACCGGGCGGGGCAGGCCAATCGGACGAGGCGGGCCAAGCGGACGCTCCCGGCGAGGCTTCGGTGCAGAGCCGGGCCGATTTTGCCGAGCAGGACGAATCTTTCAGCCCGGCCGACGCGCCTGAGCGCGGCGAAGCGGGCTCCGCTGCCTCGGAAGGCTCTAAGTCGCGCACAAGGCGCGTGTCCTCTTCGGGGACGATCACTCCGTCGGCGGGTCCTGCGATTCTCAGCTTCCCCGCCTCGTAAGGGCTTGTACGCGACGCCTTGCGAGGTCTGTGTGCGCGGCGGCTCGGCCGCCGCGCACGGAGGCCGTGTTCCGAAACCGGCTGTGCGCCTCGCCCCTGCGTCGTCGTGCGTGGCGCATTGCATAGCGACATAGGGCGCCGTCTGACTTGCCCGGCAATCGGTTGCACCAGTAAACTTGAGCGTCGGCGCGCTTGCGCCCCATTGTCAGTTGCGCCGCAGGAGCGAGCGCAGTCCTAATCAACAGAGATGAGCAGTAACGTGGTGTACGCGATCGTTAAGGCCGGCGGCCGCCAGGAGAAGGTGTCCGTCGGGTCCGTCGTCGTCGTGAACAGGCTGGACGGAGAGGTCGGCGACACCGTCGAGCTCGAGCCCCTCCTGCTCGTTGACGGTGAGAAGGTCACATCGGCTGCCGACGGCATCTCCGCGAAGGTGACCGCCGAGATCGTGCGCGAGGAAAAAGGGCCGAAGATCTCGATCGTCAAATACAAGAACAAGACGGGCTACCGCAAGCGTCAGGGTCATCGCCAGAAGCTGACCCGCTTGAAGGTCGTCGGAATCAAGTGACCCTTTCCCCCAACGTTATTCAGAAGGCAGGTTTTCGAGATGGCACATAAGAAGGGCGCCAGCTCCTCCCGCAACGGCCGCGATTCCAACGCCCAGCGCCTCGGCGTCAAGCGTTTCGGCGGCCAGCTCGTGAACGCGGGCGAAATCATCGTCCGTCAGCGCGGCACTCACTTCCATCCGGGGCTCAACGTGGGGCGCGGCAAGGACGACACGCTTTTTGCGCTCGCCGCCGGTCACGTCAAGTTCGGCACCCGCCGCGATCGCAAGGTCATCGACATCGTCGCTGCGGAGGCCTGAAAACAATCGGGCAAATAGGGGTGGAAGGCGCGTCCTTCCGCCCCTTTTCGCATAGGCCCTTTGCATAGGAGGGGAAGATGGCCAGCTTCGTCGATCACGTGACGCTGCACGTCAAGGCGGGCGACGGCGGAAACGGGTGCGTTTCGGTGCGTCGAGAGAAATTCAAGCCCTTGGGCGGGCCCGACGGCGCGAACGGAGGGCGTGGAGGCGACGTCG
>NZ_DBHHEV010000111.1:0-6782 GCF_057238965.1 Peptidiphaga sp. | reverse complement strand
CCACTTCGTCGGGCAGCGCGGGCGGATGCGTGCCGGAATTCACGTCCCACCCCGATTCCTCGGAGCTCAGCCAGTCGCGGACGAATTGCTTGTCGAGCGAACGCTGGGACCTTCCCGGCTCGTAGACGTTCGCAATCCAGAACCGCGAAGAGGCCGGGGTGAGCACTTCGTCGCCGAGGATGATCTCCTCCGAGCCTGCGTCGGGGGAAACGCCGAACTCGAACTTCGTGTCGGCGATGATGATGCCCCGCTCCGCGGCGATCTCGCGAGCCCTCGCGTACGTCGCGATCGACTTCGCCCGAAGCTCGCGGGCCACGCCCTCTCCCACTCGCGCGGCGGTGTCGGCGAAGGTGATGCTTTCGTCGTGCTCGCCGAGCCTCGCCTTCGTCGTGGGCGTGAAGATCGGCCGGTCGAGGCGCTCCGCCTCCCTGATGCCCGGCGGCAGGGCGACGCCGCACACGGTTCCGCGGCGCTTGTACTCGGCCATGCCGGAGCCCGTCAGGTAGCCGCGCACCACGCATTCGACGGGGAAGACCTTGAGGCGGCGGGTGATCATTGCACGCCCCTCGACGGCCGCGGGCACGTCCGTCGATATGACGTGGTTGGGTGTGAGGTCGGCGAGCTGCTCGAACCACCACAGCGACAGCTGGGTGAGTATCCTCCCCTTGTCCGGAATCTCGGTGGGAAGAACATAGTCGTAGGCGCTGATCCGATCAGAGGCGACGATGAGATAGGCATCCTCGCCGTTGTGCGCGTCCACGCCGGACGGAACGTAGACATCGCGAACTTTACCCGAGTACACGTGCGTCCACCCGGGTAGGTTTCTTGCACCGATTCCAATCATCTGTGTTCTCACTCCCTCGTGTACCACAGTAGTTCTTTCCACGTATTGGATCACGGCTACCTACCGTTTGTCCATAGGTTGAGATAACCGTTTTGCCCGCGACGACGACGCCGAACCGCGCTTGCGCGTCAAACCGGCGCAAATTCCCGATCGGCTGATTTCGCGCCCTCGTGTGCGAATGACCATAAGAGGCATTAAACACGCTGTCAGAAACACGAAGCTCAAACCGGGTCGACGCCGACCCCATCGCCACGTTGCGAGTGCAGTTTCAACGATACACCCATCGTTTAGCCGTTATCCAGTGATTTTGCCCGGTGTTTTCGGCATCGAGGCGGAGGGGCGGATTCGAGGGCGCGCGGCGGTCACATTCCGGCGGTCACATTCCGGCGGCGACGTCTGTGCGGAAATGCGCCCCCTTCAGCCGAATCTGCGAAACGGCGGCGTAGGCTGCGGCGCGCGCGGCGGCCACGTCCTTCCCCATTCCGACGCAAGCCAGCACCCGGCCTCCGGCCGACACGACGGCTCCGTCCAAATCCCTGGTTCCCGCGTGGACGACGTGCGCGCCGGGCACGCCTTCGGCCGCGGCCAAGCCCTCGACAGGGTCGCCCGCATGCACCGGCCCGGGGTAGCCGGGCGCCGCCAAGACCACGGTGACTGCGGAGTCGGGAAGCCATTCGAGGCGACGAAGTCCATGCCTGTTGACGGGCTTCTCTTCGCCCTCCGCCGTCGCTTCCCGTTCGTCTCCGTTCAGCTCCGAGCCGCCTCGACTCGGCTCTCCGCCCTTTTCCGCCAGCGGTTCGAGGCCTTCCGCAGGCTCGTCCCCCGCTCTTTCAGGCTTTCCGAGGACCGACGCCAGCTCGCCCCTCGCCGCATCGCGCAAAAGGCCGGCGAGGGGGGTGACCAGCCGCGCCAGCACCGACTGCGTCTCAGGGTCGCCGAAACGCACGTTGAACTCCACCACTTTCACGCCCTCGGAGGTCAATGCCAAACCGCAGTAGAGCACGCCGACGAAGGGCGTTCCGCGCCGCGCCATTTCGTCCACGACGGGCTGGGCGACCTCGGCCGCGACGGCGTCGGCCAGCCCCGGGTCGGCCCACGGGAGCGGCGAGTAGGATCCCATGCCGCCGGTGTTGGGCCCCTTGCCGCCGTCGAACGCCCGCTTGTAGTCCTGCGCGGGCTCCAAAGGAAGGGCGACGCGCCCGTCGCACAGGCAGAAAAGAGAGACCTCGGGGCCGTCGAGGAATTCCTCGACCAGCGCCTTCCCCTCGGGTTTGGCCAGGCACGCCCGGGCGTGGGCGAGGGCGTCGTCTCTGTCGTCCGTCACGACGACCCCCTTGCCCGCGGCCAGCCCGTCGTCTTTGACTACGTGGGGCGCGCCGAAAGCGTCGAGGGCAGCTTCCACTTCTCCCAGACTCGTGCACAGCCGCGACCGCGCAGTCGGCACGCCCGCACTGGCCATGACCTCCTTGGCGAACGCCTTCGAGCCTTCCAGGCGTGCCGCTTCCCGCGAAGGGCCGAAAACGTCGATGCCCGCCTCACGCACGGAGTCGGCCACGCCCGCGACCAGCGGAGCCTCCGGACCGACGACGACGAGGTCGATCCCCTTGCTGCGAGCGAACGCAGCCACGGCCGCACCGTCGAGGACGTCGACGTCGACGAGCGTTCCCAACGGGGCCATCCCGGGGTTCCCCGGGGCGATGTAGAGGACGTCGTCGTCGCTGTGAAGAGAACGGGCGATGGCGTGCTCGCGGCCTCCCGACCCGAGTATGAGTATGTTCACGGAACAACCCTAAGCCAGGTTGCGCGACAACGACGATTTGACGCCAGACGTGTCACATTCTGAACGAGCGCCTCCCGTCTGCGTTCCCGGGAAACTTATCGCCCTTACCCTGCGCCCAACTCAGCCCAACAAATCGCCTCTATGGAAAGAGAAATGATGTTTACGGCGAAAAAGAGGCGGCTTGAGGATAGCACGATTGCCAAACGCCAATCATACCTTCGTCTGATTACCGAACGCATTCCACGTCGTTAAACTCCCTAAAGGAGGCGTGTCTACCGAACTCCATGCTCACTTTCACATCACGAGTTCAGGAAATGAATATGAAAAAGATACCTTCGCGGCATCCCGTCTCGAAGGTCAAGGCGATGCTCTTCGCTTTCGTCGTGTCCTTCATCGCAACCGTCGTTTTCGCACCGCGCGCCGTGCAGGCCGCTGAAATTCCAAACGACGGCGTCTACGGAATCAAACAGGTGACGCCCGAAGCGACCGTTTGGGAGCAATGGGACTCTGTCCGGCTCAATTTCACATGGGCGGTGCCGAACGGCACCAGCCGAGGCGACACAATCGCCGTCGAGCTCCCCGACGTGATCGATGCGGGTTCGGCCCCCGGCTTTGCCGTCCTGGCGCCCTCGGGCGAGGAAATCGGCCGGGCAGCGTTCGATTCCGGCACGAATAGAATGGTCATCACCTTCACCACCGACTATGTGGAAACACACCAGAACGTAAACGGAACAGCGTATTTCAACGCTACGCTTAATCAAAGGGCGCTGGTATTCGATTCGACGACGAACACCATGGATGTCGACATTTTCGGCACGCAGGTGACGATCAACAAGCTCGTCGGCCCCAACGGCCCCGAAGAGGAATCTAAAAAGGGCTGGTGGATACCGAACCAGGCTGAGGCCACGGCCACTGACGAATCAGGCGTTCTCATCAACAGGGACGAATCGGCCATCAGCTACGGAATCGTCTTGGACAACCTCGAATGGACCACAGCCTCTATCGACGACAAGGCCGACGCCGACCTCGTCTACTGCGTCAACGGCCAGGCGGCCGAGGGCGCCTACGCCTTCCTCCAAACGCGCGACGTCGCGAACGGGGTGTTCGAAGCCGGGGCGACGCCCGCCGGGGTTTACATCGAGGCGTCGTGTGACGGGATCGCGAGCGGCGCCCCCAAGATCACCGTGACGAAGCCCGCCGATCTGACGTCCAAGCAGTTGCAGGTGATCTACGGAATGAAACTCCGCACCAACGCCAAGGGACAGCCCGTTCACGGCGCCAACGACGCCGTCGGGATCAAGAAGACCCTCTCGAACACGGCCGACATCTCCTATGACACCGGCAAGAAGACCCTCGGGCTGGCCAAGTACCTCAAATTCGAGGAAGGCGGCGGTGAGGGATCCGGCATCACCGTCCCCGCCATCGACATCGAGAAGTACGACGGCGACTGGGAGGGCATCCAGTGGAACGGCTCCGGCGAGCCGGACGTCTCCGGGGAACCGGACTTCGAGCCGAACAACCTTCCCGCAGGCGACCGCGATTCCGCTCCAGGCCTTTCCCTTGCGGCCGGCCAAGGGGCGACGGTCAAATTCACGGTGACCAACGTCGGCATCGAAGATCTGACGAACGTCACAGTCACCGACACGACGACCGACGGGCCCGCGCTGAAGGACGTCCAGTGCGTCGTCGACGGAACGCCCCGCAAGGCGGATGCGCAGGGCCGGATCGATTTGGGCACGTGGGTCTTCCCGCGGAAGGCGTCGTTCGAGTGTCAGGGAACGCTCGACCCGATGGGGGCGAATAAGACGCACGCTGACAATGCGAAAGTCGCGGCCGTTTCAGTTGCCTCGCAAACTCCCGTCGAGGACTCCGACCCCTGGCACGCCGCGTCGGGGCCGGCTCCGAAAGTCTCGGTCGGCGATTTCGTTTGGTTCGACGAGAACAAGAACGGTTTGCAAGACGACGGCGAACCCGGCATCGAGGGTGTGACCCTCACACTGGTCGGGCCCGACGGCAAGGAGGTCTCCGACGTCGACGGGACGCCCGTCGCCCCTGTCAAGACTGATAAGAACGGGGCGTACACGTTCGCCAACCTTCCCGTCCTTCCGGCGGGCAAGCACTACACCGTCAAAGTCACCGACCCCGAAGGGCACACGCCCACGAAGGCCGGCCAGGGAAGCGACCGGGCGAAGGATTCTTCGACCGGCCAGGCCGAATCCCAGGATCTGACCGCAGACGGTCAGCGCGACGCGACCCTCGACTTCGGCTACGTCAAGCGGGAATCGCCGACGCCCACTCCGACGCCGTCCGAGACCCCAACTCCGTCTCCGACGCCGTCCGAGACTCCGACAACGCCTCCCACGGATCCCTCGACGCCGACGACCGAACCGTCTACTCCCTCGACGCCGACACCCGTGACGCCGACACCCGGACCTTCAACGCCGCCAACTCCCGTGACGCCGCCGGTGAAGCCTTCGACGCTGCCGGAGCCTTCTGGGACTCCCTCCATGCCGCCGTCTCCTCCGTCGGCGACGCCTCCGACGCCTGCGCGGCCGCCCTCGGCGTCCGCCAAGCCAACGCCGAATTCTTCGCGGCCGGCTCCGGCTAAACCGACTCGGAAGGAGCCAAAGAAAAGCCTCGCCTTCACGGGCTTGGACAGCACTGCGATGGGCCTCGGCGCGCTTGTTCTGAGTGCCGCGGGAGGAACGCTGATCGCGATTCACAGGCGCAAGAACGCGCTGTGAGGTTGGGGCAGTCTTGCAGGCGCAGCCAGGCCGCGACAGTTAGCGCAGCGGGCGCCGCGGCCGGAGCCTGACCGCCTGCAACGCTTCAGCGAACGAGGGGCGGACCCGATTGGTTCGGGTCCGCCCCTCGTTCGTCCAGTTTGGGATCAGCGCCCGCCCCTGGCCGTCCAAGCGTCTGTTCGCCGCTCACGAGGCAAGTGAGCAGCGACTACTCGCGAAGCCCGCCAAGCCGTCCGCGATTCCGTTTGCGCATCGCGAAGCGGGAACGGCGCCCATTCGCCGGCCGTCAGGCGCGGCGCAATCGCCCGGACGCGATGTCGCTTGTCCGATATGACGCCGCTCGTCTGACGCGATCCAGCTGATCGGACGCGACGGCGCCTGTCGTCAGACATGAAAAGTGCCTGTCTGCAGGAAAAGCGCCAAAATTTGGCACCCTTCACTGCTCCAGGCACTTTTCATCAGCCGAGGGCGTCGCGAAGTCGACCAGAGATAACCCGAGAGGCCGGCCACGGCCTCCCAAGAACAGCCGCAGGAAGCGTCAAGGGCGGCCCGGCCGTCAGCCGATCGTCAGGCAGCGCCTTTCGGCGCGCGGCTCCAATCAGGCCTTCGCCGCGGCGATGCGCTTGCGGAACTTCGCAAGCTGCTCGGTGATCTTGGCGGGAAGCTTGTCGCCGAACTGCTTGAAGTACTCCTCGGTCTCGTCCATCTCGGCAGCCCAGGCGTCGGGGTCGATCTCGAACAGGGCGTCCCATGTGGCCTTGTCGACGTCGATCCCATCGAGGTTGAAATCCTCGAACTTCGGGTAGCGACCGGTCACGCCGTCAACGGCATCGACCTGCCCGCCGACTCGGCGGACAATCCAGTCGAGAACGCGCGAGTTCTCGCCGTACCCGGGCCACATGAACTTGCCGTCGGGGCCCTTGCGGAACCAGTTGACCTGGAAAACCTTCGGGAACTTGTCGCCGAGCTTCTCCTGGAGCTCCAGCCAATGGCTCCAGTAGTCTGCCATGTGATACCCGCAGAAAGGCAGCATGGCGAAGGGATCGTGGCGCAGCGAGCCTGCCTTGACGTCCGTCGCGGCGGCGGTCACCTCGGAGGCGACCGAGGCTCCGATGAACACGCCGTGGGCGTTCTCGTACTGCTCGGCGACGAGCGGCACGTTGCTGGCGCGGCGGCCTCCGAAGAGAATCGCGTCAACCGGCACGCCCTGCGGGGCCTCCCAATCCTCACAGATAATCGGACACTGCGAGGCGGGAACCGTGAAGCGGCTGTTCGGGTGGGCGGCCTTCTTGCCCTCGGCGGCGTCGGCGGGAGTGTAGTCCTTGCCGGTCCAGTCGATGAGATGGTCCGGAAGCGGGGCGTCGATGCCCTCCCACCACACGTCGCCGTCGTCGGTCAGGGCGACGTTCGTGAA
>NZ_DBHHEV010000110.1:0-7075 GCF_057238965.1 Peptidiphaga sp. | reverse complement strand
CAGGCGAAGGCCGAATTGGCAGGCTTCGCATGCGCCCTATGACTCTTGAGGAAAGAGGGGTTGGGGAGCCGGCCGTGAGCCTGACGCACCTTTTGGAGGGCGGTCGCGAGCAGCTTCACGGGCAAACCGATGTGCGACTGGTGAGGTAGGTCGAGGAGATTCTGGCGTCCGGCTTTCCCGCTCTTCGTTCTCTCAGTGGCCGTGCTAGGCGTTTTCAGCTTGAATCTTATCTTCGCAATACGGTTGACCGTGACGTGCCCGAGCAAGGACCCGCTGTTCGCAGACCGGATGCGCTGATGGCATGGCTGCGGTCTTACGCGGCAGCCACCTCCAGCACAGCTGGGTACTCACAGATTCTTGACGCTGCCACCCCGGGGCAGGCCGACAAGCCGGCTCGTTCTACGGCGGACGGGTACCGGCGAGTGCTGGAATCTTTATGGCTTCTCGACCCGGTGCCCGCTTGGGAGCTCGGCGGCAGCCAGTTCACGCGACTCGGCCGCTCCCCGAAGCATCACCTCGCTGATCCTGCGCTCGCCGCTCGTCTTCTCGGCCTGAACGAAGCGAAGCTCCTGGGAACCGGAGGCGATCCTGTCGGGCCCGAAGGGAGGACCATGCTCGGAAGCATGTTCGAGTCGCTGGCGACATTGTGCATCCGCGTTGCGGCTCAAGCTGCTGAGGCCGACGTCGGGCACCTCCGCACACGCGACGGCGACCACGAGGTCGATCTGGTCGTCACTCGTGAAGATGGCGCCGTCCTGGCGATCGAGGTCAAGGCTGCCGGTGCCGTCGACGACGGCGACACCAAGCATCTTCAATGGTTGCGCAAGCGAATGGGCCAGCGATTGATCGACTCGATCATCGTCAATACCGGCACCGCCGCCTATCGTCGTCCCGACGGCATCGGCGTCGTGCCTCTTGCCCTGATCGGCGTGTGACGATGCGCAGAATGCGATGACACACAGGCGGAAGGCGACGGCGCGCAGGACAAGATGGAACGCAGGGCGTGACGGCACGCCGTGTGCGACGGCGCGCAGAACGCGATGGCACGCAACGTGCAGCGGAGCGGAGAGTCCGGTCGGACGCGGCCGCGTTCAAGGCCGGAGCGCGTGCAGCGGGAAGGTGATTGTGCCGTCGGGCAGGGTCGCCGTGAAGCCGGTTCCTGTGATCACCGCTTTAAAGGCCGGCGGTGCGGCGTCGATCTGGTCGACGGCGCAGGCGAGGCTCTCAGCTCCGCGCTGTGCTTGCCCGCCGCCGAGCTTCACCTCGATGGCTGCCCAGCTTCCGTTGGGCATCGTCAGAACCGCATCGATCTCACGCCCGTTGGAGTCGCGATAGTGATGCACGTGTCCGCCCAAGGCCTCCGCGTAGACGAGCAGGTCGTGGGCGACTGCGGATTCAAAGAGGAAACCGAGCGTTTCCAGGTCCGCGCTCAGACGGTTGGCGTCGGCTTGCAGAGCTGCGGCGGCCAGCGCGGGGTCCGCCAGGTGATATTTGGGCGAACGGCGCAGACGAGCCTTGGACCGTAGGGAAACGGCCCATGGCTGGATCTTCTCTAGCAGGAAGACTCGCTCTAGCAGCTCAAGGAGCTTGGCAGTTGTGCCCTCGGAAGGCGCGGGGAGCGTCCGCGCAATGTCTTTGCGCAGCGTCGCCTGGGAAACCTCGCTCGCGGAGGAACGGGCCAGCGAGGCAATGAGCTGTTCGACGACTGCGGGTTCCGAACGCAGATTCGCGAGCCTGTTGATGTCGGTGGTTGCGATGTCCTTGATGTAGCTCTCCATGCTCCGTGCTGCGATATCCGACGGAGAGTTCAGCAGACCGGGGAATCCGGGGCGCAAAATGCTCTGGATAATATGCTCAAGCGGGGCTGCGGACATTGAGGGTTGCGGTGACTCGCCTTCGAACAGCGCGCTTAGCGACACTCCGCCGTCGTCGAGGCTGTTCTCCTTTTCTGCCCAGGTCATGGTGCGCTGACGGACTCGGATGAAGCGCGCTGCGCCAGTGTGCCGGATTGGGTCGGCGGCAGGAACGGCCGAACCCGTGAGGATGAAGCGTCCGGGTTCGGAGGAAAAATCGACCTCTCTGCGAGCCAGATTCCAGGTCTGGGGGATCAGCTGCCATTCGTCGAGAAGGCGAGGGGAAGCCCCGGCCAGCAGCAGACGCGGATCGATCTCGGCCGCAGTTTGGGCCTCTGGTGTGTCTAGCAGTGTGTAGGACGACGCGTGTGCAAGGCCCGTCATGGTTTTGCCGCAGCCGCGAGGGCCTTCCAGAATGGCCGCACCAGCTGAGTCAAGCACGCGAATCATGAGCGGGTCCACGGCGCGCGGCAAATAGCTGATTCCGGTGACTTTGCTGGTGTCCATGGCGCCAGTCTATATGCAAGTTTGGGTCGCGGGGTGGCGCTGTTGGGGAATCCGCAGGGCTTCAACTGAGGATTCTGCAGAAAATGAAATGAGGTGTTTGCAGATGCTGAAGTGGAGGATTTGCAGACAGTACAGTAGGTTGTTTACGGAGTTTGAGCGAAGAGCGTGCGGATCTTGACAGGAAATTGCGGTTTCCGAAGCGGGTGTAAGGGCAAAAGGGAAACTGCTGGCGCGTGCGGCGGGGGCGTGTGCAGACGCGTGGAAGCATGTGGGGCGTGGTTTCGCTGCTTTGTATGAGGCAAGGTGGAAACGTATCGGTGCCCGGCCTCTATCCGCCATCCTGTCCCTGCTCAACCAGCAGCGCCTCGATGCGCTTCATTGGAACCATGAGCTGGAGCGGGTCGGCTGGCGAGGCGAGCGCGTCCACATGGTGCATATAGAAGGACTTCGCCACGGCGTCACGGCAGTGAATGAGAACGCATGCTGCACCGAGGGACTCGCTTGCTGCCAGTGCTCTTCGAAGAGCGTCCTGTAGCATTGCCATCCCGATTCCTTGTCCGGTTGCACGTTCATCGACTGCGAGCCTGGCGAGCAATATGCATGGAATGTCACTCGGGCGACGCATGGCGAAATGCTCGTCAACGCTTGCCTTGCTCACGCCGCCCGCGGCTAGCGCGTAATAACCCACAACACGCTTATCGGTGCATGCGACGTAGGTCACTGCATTGTTGTTCCGTTGATTTTCCCATGCAAACTTCTCAAACCACGTGTCGAGCTCGTCAGCGCCCGATTTGAAGCCCTTACGCGAATCCTCTTTCTGCAGGCGGCGCGGTGCTAGCAGCGTTGCGTTCATGAATCGTCGCGCAACGTGATTTCGGAGCCAATGGGGCTTTCACGTTCAAATAGTCGCCGTAACTTGGCGGTTTCGACCGGCGAGTCAAGTGCTTCTAGGAAGAGCGAGTACTCCTCGTCGGAGAGCGTGAACCAACGGCGGTCAGCGAGCACTACTCGTTCGGCGTGCTCGACAGCGCTTCTCAAAATGAACTCTGAAACCGTCGAATCGCTTAACTCAGCTGCATGGCGTATCGCCGCCTCTTGTCGTTCGCTGGCGCGAAGGTTGATGCGACGTGTTTTGGCGGTTGTCGGCATGGAAACTCCTTTCGTGTACGTACATTGTACATCCATAATTCGGTTTCGATAATGATGCTGCTTGCTGCTTTCCTTGCGAGGCCCTCATTTCGAGCTTCCCTCCGTCGGCGGAGTGGCGCTGGAAGGGCTGCAGTCATAGACTTCGCAAGGATCGTCGCTGGAAGGCCGGTACTCATGACGTTTGTACGAAGAATTGTCGATGAGCAACGTGCACCAGACGGCCAGAATCAGGGAGAAAGTGACTGCGAGGAGGGCGAGGGAGGTTCGGAGCTGGCGCACTTCGCGATTGCGCGTCGCACGGATCATCGTCCACAGGGTGATCGCGGCGCACGCGAGGGCGTAGATTCCCAAGAATAGAAGGCCCGGGCGCCATACGAGTGTTTTGCACTCTCCTCCCTCGGGGCAAAGGTCTTTGTACTGCCACGTGAAAATGGCGACTCCGCCGGATATCGCTGCGCCGACAAGTATGAAGACGCCCGCTATGGAAAGGGCGCGGATCCGCCGCGCAGTCCATGATGGCTGCCGCTCGTGGAGCTCTTTTTCTTGTTTTTCCGTCATGCGGCGACGCTATAAGACCTCTTCACCATGCGTCAACGGCGCAAGGCTCCTCCGAACTACGGGAGAACTCTCTGGGTCCGCGATCCGAGGTCCTTTCGAAGTCTTCGCGTCGATCACCCTGCCGGCGGTCCGCGTGGATCTTCTTTCCGTTGAGGAAGTGACATTCGAAGGATCGGATCGCCGGGGTCGCCGGGGTCGCGAAGATCGCCAGGCTCGCCAGGATCGCCGATGAATGTCCTGCTCCCGTCGGGATCGGCAGAAAGTCTCGCCGGAATACAGAAAGTCTCGCCGGGATCGGCAGGAAGTCTCGTCGGGATACAGAAGGTCTCGCCGCGGTGAAGAAAGTCTCGCTGGAATGAAGAAAGTCTCGCCAGGATGCATCAACCGCCAGTCGACTCGCTGTGCCTGCAGCGTGCGTCAACCGCCGGGATGTGTCAACCGCCGGGCGGCGGGAAGTACGGATCGTCGAAAGTAGCGTCGAGGAACGGCACGCCCAATATAGACAGAGCAAGGGCGAGAGTGACTGAGAGGAGGACGAGGACGGTTCGCATCTCCTGCACATCGCGCTTGCGCATTGCACGTACTGTCTTCCGCAGGGTGATTGCAGCGCTCACAAGCGCGAAGATCCCCAGGAACAGGAGGCCTGGACGCCGCACCACGTATACGCAGTCAACAGTTGCCTTGGGGCATTCACTTTCGAATTTCCAGAGGAGGACTGCGGTTCCGCCGGTCAGTGCCGCGAAGGCAAGTATGATCGTGCCCGCTATAGGAAGAGCCCAGCTCAGCCACGCAGGCCATGATGGCTGCCGTTCGCGGAGCTCTTTTTCTTGTTTTCCCGTCATACGGTGACGCTATAAGACCCTTTCGCCATGCGTCAACGGCGCAAGGTTTTTCCAAAGGGCAGAAGACGCCCTTCGAATGCGTGAAACAAAACGTCTTTCGGGCGGGCAGAGGCTTCTGGAGAAGACGTCCCGGAGCGTCGAACCCACCGCCTTTTGGGAGGCGTCTTGTATTGTTCGGGCGCCTTCTCATGCGCCTTGGGGCTGGTCGGCTGCGTCGCCCCGTTCATGCCTCTCGTCAACGGGCGCCGTCTCATGCGCCCCGGGACTGGTCGGCTGCCGTCGCATCAAGCTTCCTTCAGCTGTCTGTAAGGATTCTTCGAAAGGATCGGCGGGTAATGTCTACGTGAGACTCGATCGATGAGCTGTGAAAGGACCGAAGACATGGGCAACAACGATCGCGCAAACAACGAGAGGGCGTCCGACGTCGTCAACCCCCTTCTGCTTCAGGCTTTCGCCTGGGACATGGCTCCGGATTCGAGCCACTGGCGGCTTCTGGCCCGCAACGCCGAGTTTCTGGCCGCCTGCGGCGTCAGTTCCATATGGCTCCCGCCCGCCTACAAGGGGCATGCCGGGGTGAAGGACGTCGGATACGGCGTCTACGACATGTACGACTTGGGGGAGTTCGATCAGAAGGGCGCCGTGCCCACCAAGTATGGCACCAAGGATGAATACCTCGCGGCCGTTGCGGCGCTGCACGCCGCGGGCGTCTCCGTGGTGGCCGACGTCGTTCTCAACCACCGTATGGGCGGCGAAGCCGTCGAAACCGTGCGCGCCACGCCCGTCGACCCGGGGGACCGCCGTCGGCCCATCGGCGAGGCCGAGGAGATCCAAGCGTGGACGCGCTACGAATTTCCCGGCCGCGGGGGCGCCTATTCCGACTTCACCTGGGATTGGACGTGTTTCAACGGCTCCGACTGGGATGAAACCCGCGGAATTTCGGGAGTGTGGCTCTTCGAGGGAAAGCAGTGGAACGAGAACGTCGACGACGAGTTCGGCAACTATGACTACCTCATGGGCTGCGACGTCGACGTCGCCGACCCGAAGGTGCGGGCCGAACTCGACAGATGGGGGTGCTGGTACGTCGAGACCGCCGACATTGACGGCCTGCGGCTCGACGCCGTCAAACACATCGGCGCGGACTTCTTCGCCGGCTGGCTGCCCGAACTTCGCAAAGCCACCGGACGCGCCCTTCCCGCCGTCGGCGAGTACTGGTCCCACGACGTCGGCGAGCTGAAGGAATACCTTGAAGCTGTCCCGTCCACGAGCCTGTTCGACGTGCCGTTGCACTTCCACCTGCACGCGGCTTCGAACTCCAACGGCGACGTCGATCTTTCCCGACTCTTCGAGGGCACCCTCGTCGACGCCGACCCCGCCCGCGCCGTCACGTTCGTCGAAAACCACGACACCCAGCCGGGGCAGTCGTTGGCCTCCACCGTCCAGTCGTGGTTCAAGCCGTCGGCCTACGCCGTCATCTTGCTGCGAGAGGCCGGAACCCCCTGCGTCTTTTGGGGCGATCTCTTCGGCACGCCCGAGACCGGCGATCTGCCGGCCGTCGCCGAGCTGCCCCTGCTCATGACCATTCGGCGCGCACTTGCCCACGGCCCCCAGCATGACGCCTTCGATGCGCCCGACGTCGTCGGTTTCGCGCGCGAGGGCGACGACGCCCACCCCGGCTCCGGACTGGCGGCGGTGCTCTCGGACCGTCTGGCCGGCGCCAAGCGCCTTTACGTCGGCACGCGCCACGCAGGAAAGAAATGGGTCAGCGTGGTGGGCGGGCACGAACCGGTCGTCGTCGGCGACGACGGCGTCGTAGAACTCTCCGTGAGCGACGGCGGCCTGAGCGTGTACGTGCCCGAAGCGGCCAAGCCAATGCTCGACGGCGCCGAGGAATACCGGCTGCGTGTGGGAAGCGGGGATTGATCGCGTCGCGGCATCCGTTGCCTGGATCGCAGCCGCACTGTCCGCGCAGCTCATTCTGCGGCCGCCGACCCTGACAGCCTACGAGGTTGACCACCTCAGCGCTGTCCGTGCCCTGGCTCCCGAGTGCATGGTGCTGCTGCGCTCCGACGGCGCCTTTTCCCCGGCGCAACCGGGCGAGATCGCCCTGTTCGGCTCCGGCGCCCGCACGTGGCCGGGGCGATCAGGGCCGGCTCCTCCCGCCAGAAG
>NZ_DBHHEV010000109.1:0-7082 GCF_057238965.1 Peptidiphaga sp. | reverse complement strand
GGTGACCATGTATCCGATTTCGCCTGATGTGACGAGCGTTTGTGCATCGATGTTGGCGTCGGCCGCGGCGAAAATGCTGTTGACGTGGGCGAGCGCGCCCGGTGTGTTCGAGTGGATCCAGGTCACGCGATGCCGAGCCGAGGGCGCGGGCGAAGCGTCGACCTCGGGCATGTTCACGGAGAGGCCGGTCAGGCCCTTCCGCCAGTAAGAGACGAGCTTTTCGGCCACGAAAGAGCCGATGGACTCCTGCGCCTCGATCGTCGAGCCCCCGATGTGAGGCGTGAGAATGACGTTGTCGAGGCCTGCGAGCGAGCAGGAAAAAGGGTCGCCGTTTGCGTTGGGCTCGTGAGGGAACACGTCGATCCCGGCGCCGCTCAAGCTTCTGTCCGTCAACCGCTCCCGCACCGCGTCCAGGTCCACGACGGAGCCGCGCGAAAGATTGATGAGAATCGCGCCCTCCTTCATCGCCATGACTCGGTCCCGCCCGAAAAATCCGGCATTCGACGCGCGTCCGTCGATGTGAATCGAGACGATGTCCGCCCGTTCCAGGAGCTGGCTCAGGCTGCGCATGCGCACGGCGTTGCCGATCGCGAGCCTTTCGGCGACGTCGTAGAAGAGCACGGACATGCCGAGCGCTTCCGCGATGATGCCAAGTTGGGTGCCGATGGAGCCGTAGCCGACGATTCCGAGGGTCTTTCCCCTAACCTCGTGCGCGCCGGAGGCGGTTTTCTCCCACACGCCGGATTGAAGGGCGTTGTTCTTGTCCGTCAGATGGCGCGTGAGGGCGATGGCCTCTGCTATGGCGAGCTCGACCACGGAACGCGTGTTGGCGTACGGCGCGTTGAACACGGCGATGCCTGCTTCGTTGGCGGCGGAGACGTCGATCTGGTTCGTTCCGATGCAGAAGGCGCCGATGGCAGTCAGATGGGGGCTCGCATCGAGCACCCTGCGGGTGAGGTTGGTCTTTGAGCGGATGCCCACCATGTCGACGTCGCTGAGCGCCTCGATCAGCTCGTCGCCTTGGACGGCGCCGGAAACGCGGCGAACCTCTATGCCGTACTTGACGAAAACCGAGTCCGCAGACGCGTGCGGGGATTCTAGGAGGAGGACTCGTGGCATCTTGCCTTCCTTGTGATGAAATGTGTGCCGAAGACAAACCGTACAGCAGATCGGATGGAAAATGAGGATTGTCCGCGATTCGGGCCGATTGCAACTTGAAGCGATCGTCTCTGAAGGAGCCAGGCACCCCGGGCCGGATGCGCGGCGTCGGCCCGCGCTGCGTCGGCCTGTCCGGCGCGGCCCGCGGCCCTCGCGCGACGTCAAGCCATTCCGGCGGGAAGCTCGCCCGAATAGAGAACGTCGAGGCGGCGGGTGGGGCGGGTCATCGCAACATAAAGATTGCCGGGGCCTTCGGCCAGCACGCGCGAGGGCTCGACCAGCACGACGGCGTCGTACTCCAAGCCCTTGGCCTCGACTGCGGACAAGACGCCTATGCGCGCCAAGCCGGCGGAGTCGGCCTTCACGTACCCGGCCAGCCCGGGGTCCCCGGACAGCGCCTCCGCGACGCCGTCGCGCAGGTCGGAGGGGACGATGACCGCCAGCGTTCCCTCGCCCGGACCATAGTCTTCGTCCAACCAAGCGCGGCGCTCCTTGACCGATCGGACGACGGCGCCCTCTCGCCCGTCCGCCTCGATCGCAGTGAAGGCGAGGCAGTCGGGAAGGTCGCGCGCGGCCTCGACGGGCAGCACGGAAACGCCCGCCGCAGCGAGGGTCCGCCCGGCCGAGCGGAGGATCGTCGCCGGAGTCCTGTAGGAGACCGTGAGATTCTCGATCCGAGCGCTCGATCCGAGCCGTCCGAGGATGCTCGTCCAGCCGCCTGAGGGCGAGCCGTCCGGACGCTGGTCGAGGTCGCCGACGACCGTCATCGACCTCGTCGGACACCGGCGGGCGAGCATCTCCCACTGCATTGGAGAAAGCTCCTGCGCCTCGTCGACCACGATATGCCCGTAGGTCCATGTTCGATCCGAGGATGCGCGGTCAGCAAGGCTTGACTGCGGCCCAGAGCCGGCTGCGCGCTCGGTCAGCTGTTCGAGGTTGACGATGCCGCCGCCGAGGTTCATCGAATTCATCGTTTCCTTGACGTACTCGGAAAGCTCGGCGTCGCGCGCCTGCGCGGCGGCTCGTTGGCGCTTCTCGAAGTCGGTGCGGAAGGGTCCGAGGCATTCGGCGAGCTCGTCGAGGATGGGGATGTCGGCGGCCGTGATCGGGCTGCCTTTCGGCCGGCTAACCGCCTCGATCTCCTCGGGCGAAAGCTCGGGGGCGCACATGGCGAGCAGGCGCGGGCGCGCGTAAAGCCGTTCGAGCAGCTGAACGGGAGAGGAAGGCAGCCATCTAAGATTGACTTCGCGCCGAGCCTCACGCGAGGAGACGACCTCGTCGACTATCCAGCCGGCGTCCTCCAGTGCCATTTCTTTGTGTGCGGCCACTTGGTTTGCGAGCTCTTCGACGAGGATCCTCGCGTACGTTTCACGGGCCTCGTTGTGGGGCCGCCCCCCGCGCCGAGCGCGCTGCTGCGCAGCCTCAACCTGCGAGGGCGTGAGGGTCACGGGGCTCGAGTCGATTGTGAAGGAGACAGGGCGATCGAGCGGGCGTTCGAGGACGTTTCGCACGGCGTTCGCGGCGATGGTCCGCCAGACCGGCGAGCCTTTGATACGCGCGGCTTGCGCGGTGTCGGCCCCCGTCGCCTCGACGCCGGGAAGCAGCCCGGTCACCGTCGTCGAAACGATGTCGGACTCGCCCAGGCTCGGAAGGACTTGGTCGATGTACCGCAGGAACACGGGGGAGGGGCCCACGATGAGAACGCCCGAACGGGAAAGCCGTTCGCGTTGGGTGTAAAGAAGGTAGGCTGCGCGGTGGAGCGCGACCGCCGTCTTGCCCGCGCCCGGCCCTCCCTGGACGACGAGTATTCCGTTCGAATCGGCCCGAATGATTCGATCCTGCTCGGCCTGAATCGTGGCGACAATGTCGCTCATCTTTCCGTCGCGGGCCGTCGCCATCGCCGCCATCAGGGCTCCTTCACCGGTGAGGTTGAGGTCGGTCAGCCCCTCGGAGGCTTCGGCGTCGAGCAGTTCGTCCGCCACGCCGACGACGTCGCGCATCCGCGTCTGAATGTGCCTGCGGCGAACGACTTCGCCGGGCTCGGCCGCAGTGGCCCGGTAAAAAGGCTCGGCCTGCGGGGTCCGCCAGTCGAGGAGAATGATCTCCTGGTCCTCGTCCTTGAGGCCGATGCGCCCGATGTGCTCTGTTTCGCCGTCTGTGAAGTCGAGGCGCCCCATGACCAGGCGATTCTCGACGTTGCGCAAACGTATGAGATTGTCCTCGTAATGGGTCGCGAAGGAGTCGCGCTCGGAGAGGGCGCCTGCGCTTTCGTGGCCCTGTTGCGCTCGAACTTCGCGCAGACGTTCGGAGTAGGCCTCGCGTTGGCGGTCGAGCGCGGCATACGCCGTCTCGACGAAGTCTTGCTCGTCGGCGATTGCGCGCGAACGCGCGGATAACTCACCCATGGACAGTCCTGAAACGGGGAAAATCGACCACACAATTATCGGCCACGGGGGCCGTCGAAGCTAATCAGCGCGCCCTGTCGCAGTCAAAAAACGATGGGTAGTATTACCACGTCGAAACCGTTGAACGCCGGAGTGTCGGGAATAACAGGGCATGCAGAAGGGCCCGTTCGGAGAGTCGAAGCGGCGGGGAGGCTTATGGCAAAGTAGAGGGCGAGGAGAGGAGACACATGGGGCACTTCGTATCGTTTCCAGAGGCCGAGGGGCCTGAGCGCGTCGAGCGTTTGGTTCTCAATTTGGTGGATCCGGCCGTAGACGCCGGTGCCGTCGGCCAGCTGATATCGCTGTCGCTCAGTCCGCTTGACGGCGGGGCCGCCGCATTGTTCAACTCCGATCCGCTCATCGACTATCGATCTCAGCGGCCGCTTATGAACTACAAGGACGGTCGGCTAGTCGACATGCGCCGCAGCGGAATCGTCCTTTCGCATGCGAGCGACGTCGAGGGCCAGCCCTTCCTGCATTTGCACGGCGCCGAGCCCGATTTTCAATGGGACGCGCTGCTGGCGGACATGATCGACATCATCGAGAAGTTCGGTGTGAAGTCGACCTTCTCCTTCACGGCCGTCCCTTCGGCCACTCCTCACACGAGGCCGGCCGACATGGTCGTGCGCACGGCCGACAAGCGCGAGGACCAGGTGTTTGAGGCGGACTTCTGGTTCACCGCCGGTTTCGCCGACTATGTCGAGTTCCATACGGCGAAGCTGGGCATTTCGCATACGAATGTCGCCGTTCGCGTTCCCGTCTATCTGGCCGGCGATCGTTATTTCACCGGGGCCGCCGGAGCACTCGGGCTGACGTCCTCGCTCAGCGGGCTCTACTTCCCTTTGGGCGATCTGGAACAGGCCGCAGCCGAAGAGGTCGAAGCCTACTCTTCGGCCATCGAGGGCAACGAGGAACTGGCCCAATTCATCGACAAGCTCGAGAAAGACTACGACGCCAACGGCTCCGTGCGCGGATACGTCACCGCGCCCAAGCCGGAAATGCGAGTCCCCACCGTGGACGAAATCGGCCGCGCCGCCGAGCAGTTCCTCGCGGGAGTCTCCTCGCCGCGCGCCTCGGCCTCGGAAAAGACCTTCGATCCGCAGGGACTGTTGCGGAAGATGGAGCGCTACCAGGGTTTTCTTCCCGGCGAGCACGGAGTGGGCGAAGGGCCCGCGTTCGACGTCTCGGCCATGAGAAGCCAGCAAGCCGGGGGTGGCGCCGAGGCGTACGAACGCCCCGCGGACGATGACGGGGACAGCCGCGACGCCGCCGAAAAGGCCGACGACGTCGCAACCGATGCGCCGGAGGCCGAGCGCTCCGAGGGCGCTGCGGAAAGCGTCGCCGAGCTTGCTGAAGTCTCGGCCGTCGGCGAGAGCGAAGCAGACGTCGCGGACGGCGACGCCGAAGCCGCAGTGAGCGAGTCGGGCGCCGCCGACGCTTTCGAGCCTGAAGATGCGGACGTCGCCGGATCCGAAGAAGGCGCCGCTGATGCCGTCGAAGGCGAGGCCGTTGCCGAGGCGGGCTTCGCCGTCGGCCTTAAAGGCGACGAGGGCTTTTCGGCCGTCTCCGAGGAAACTGGGAACGGTCCGAAGGACGCCGCAGTCGCGGACGGCGCCGTTGAATCGTACGTTTCGGCTGAATCGGACGGTGCCGCCGAATCACACGTTCCGCCTGAAACCGATGACTCACGCTACCGCTCCGACGCCGCAGCGGGCTTTGGCGAAGCCGAGGCCGTTCGCGGGGAATCGGATCTGGAAGTTGGCGACGAATCGAATTTGGAAGCCGATGACGAAACGGATCTGCGGGAGGACGCATCGAGTCTGGGCGACGATCCCCACGGAGCTTCCAAACGTGAGGACCAAAAGGAGGCCGTGCAGGCCGACGTCGAAGCTGACGACGCAGGCGAATTCGGGAGCGCCGCTGAAGCCGGGGAAGGCGACGCGGGCGATGCCCGCGGACGCGAGGCTCACGCCGTCGACGAGGCCGATCTAGACAGCGAAAACGGCGGTCTCAACGAGCAAACCCAGTCCTACGAGCACGTAAACATCGAGGAGCTTGCCGAATCTTATGAGAACGTCGGCGTCGAGGAGCTTGCCGAAGCCGAGGAAACGGCCGGCGCGGGCGAGCGCTGGGCCGTCGACGAACTCGCGGGCACTGAGGATGCCCGAGCGTCTGTCAGGGTAGAGGACGCGAAAGAACTGGCGGGCGTCGAGGACCCGCAAGAATCGGACGGCGTCGAAGACTCTCGGGAGCCGGCCGGCGTTGAGGGCCGGCGTGAGCTTAGCGGCATCCAGGAGGCCCGGGACCTCAACGGCATTGAAAGCGCGGAAAAGTCCGCCGACAACGAACCCGGCGAAGTCCTCGATCCGGGCGAGACTCTCGAGCCGCTCTCGGCTTTGGGGCGCATCAAGGCGTTTTTGAAGAATTTGCCGGACGTTCCGGATCCCTCCGAGCAAAACGGGGATCCCGGCGAAGTTTTGGATCCCGCGGAGACTCTCGAGCCGCTTTCGGCTTCGGGGTACATCGACGTCGCCGCGATCGAAAGCTCCGGATGGAACGAAAGCTCCGGATGGAACGCCCCCGAAAACCATGTGCAAGATTTGGGCGAAAACGGCGACCTCGGCAAGGACGCCGAAGACGCGGCGGACGACGGCGTCGGCTTGGACGCCGACGACCTCGGCGACCTCGGCGGCGAAGACCCGGCCGTCGGCGTCGAGGCCTCCGCTGCCGAGGCTGAAGCGGATGCCGGCCTTCTCATCACGGAATCGGAAGTCATCGAGTCGATGATGGGGGATTCCGCCGAGCAGCCTTCCGACATGGAAGGCGTAACGGCTGAAAGCGCTGCGGAGCACGTGTCCGTGGTCGATGCGGCCTTGGCGGACAGCGCGATGGCCGGGCCGCCGAGCGGGGCGAGCTCGGTTGAGGGGCCCGAGGCTTGGGAGCAGCCCAACGAGCTTGAACCTCCTGTTTCATTTGACTCCGTCGGCTCGTTCGAATCTGCCGGTTCCTTCGACTCGTCCGCCCCCCTCGAATCGTCAAGCGCGTTCGAAGGGCCGAACGGCCCGCCCGCGAGCGGGGAAGGCTCGCCCCGCGAATTCGAAGGTGTGTCTTTCACAACGGGCGACGGAGGCCAGGCGGTCGGATACGAAGCCGACCCGTCCGAGGAGGGCTTCATCCCCTCCGGCGTCCAGGGCGGCGACATCGACGCATGGCCAGTCCGAGGCTGGGACGAAGCTCTCGGATTCGGACGCGAGAGCAATGCCGTCGTTCCTCAGGAGGACGCGAATGCGTCCCACGACATCGTCTTCGCTCCCCACGTTTTCGGCGCCGCGCTGTCCGCGGGGGACACTCCCAGACACTCCGCGCTCGAACGGATGCAGACCCTCGTGTTGAAAGATTCCCCCGAAGCGGAAGCCCTGGCCGAGGCATCGAGCGAAAGGGCCGAACAGAAGGCTCCGGCTGCGGAGGCCGACGACGCTC
>NZ_DBHHEV010000108.1:0-7209 GCF_057238965.1 Peptidiphaga sp. | reverse complement strand
CACCGGGCGCGAGTCTTCCGGGTAGACGTCGCCGGGCGGAGAGCCGATTTCCCCGGTGCTCTGGGCGTAGGAATTGCCGGCCCAACACCGCGCCTGCCCCTCGACAACCGCGCACAAATGATCCCCCGCACCGGCAACGTCTGTCACTGCCTCCGGCGAGAAAATATAGGACAAGTGATTGTAATCCGCGTCTCTGCGGAGCTGTCGTCTGTCATTGAGGCCGCCGCACTTGAGAGCGTCCACCATGTCGGTTGTGCAGATGTTGTAATCCGCGTAAAAAACAGCTTTAACCTTTTTGTTTAAAGGCTCCAAAGGAACAATGTTTCCAAGGCTGCGGTGATTGCCCTTTTTAAGATTGGGGAAAAAGCAGTAGACCTCTTGGCCTTTTGTTTTCAGACAAAGGTGATGTCTGCCTACCGACACCGATGCAAAGTCACTCCGATACGTGTTGAGAGGGGCCAGCTCGGGCGAGGCGCTCCTCGTTGAAGACGCCACAATGCACACCACGAGGGCAAACGCTCGAAAGAAACGCTTGACGATCAGAAACTTACGGCTGGACTGTTGGCTCATAGGTCTACTCGCTTTGACAGTCTTCATTGGCGAATCATCTCGTTTTCAGTGTCTCGACGTCTTGAAGGGACACAACATTGTTTTGCGCCGTTCGGCGCGCCGGTCAAGTGAACCGATAGCCGAAACAGAGTTGGAGCGGCTTGCTTTACGGGGCGCATTAAGGCCTCCAACCTGTTTTCACGAAGTTAATGTACTGTTGTACGCGGGCGTCGTCCCCTGTGACGACACCAGTTTTGGGGTTGATTCCAACCAACCAGTTGCCCTGCTCGTCCATAAAACGTCGATTGCTGTCGGTTACTTTTCTATTGAAATCGATGGCTTGATTCTTATAGCTAGTGTCGTGTTCGTTGACTATTATACGAGTCATTGCTTTGACTTCTGCATTGTCGACGTTGGAACTCAACCTCGTTCTCCTTCTTAGGAGCCTTTCACATACTTTAATTTCATCTTCGTTGCTTTCTGACGAGGCGGGTCCATTGCTGCCCAGTTTCGCATCTGCGAGCATGCCCCCTATCTGGTCCTCAGGGAAAGAGCCTGCTCCTTGGACCATAATTTGCAAGCTTATAGTGTTTAAATCGCTTAGCGATCCGCCCTCCGTCACGTACAAGTCTGCAGCAAGTGATTCCGTGTCAATCGTATTGAATATGTTGATATACTTAGTCTTAAGTATTTTTATTTCATATTTAATATCTTCTGAGGATGACGATCCTTTATTCTCTAGATAAGCTGTTTCTAAGCCCTTTTCAAATCCCCTCTTCAAAGAGTCTATGAGCGTCGACTTCGCTTTCTTGCTGAAAGCTATGTCTTTGAAGAAGTCGGAGTCCGCTTTATGCATGGACATTACTAGGTTCTGAGTCAGCGCTAGATGGTAGCTGCCTTTCTTTCCTGACCTTCCTTCTGTGGCACCCGCGACTCCTGTCGGACCACTTATTTCGTCGGCGAGGTCTGATCCGTATTCCTTGAGAATGTCTCCGGATTTCTCTCTCAGGCCACGATTGAAGTAGCCAAAACGGTCCTACCCCTCGTGTTCGGCGTCCGATTGAGACAGCCCATCGATGTAGCCTTGCAGAAACTCTCGAACTACATACGGCGACTGCGGTTGGCGGGTGTCCGAACTAGCTTTGTCGATGATCTCACCGAGAGCGTTCCCATAGTCCAAGTAGAACATTTCGTTTTCATTTTGATATGGAAGAAGGCGTCTGTGTCAAACAAGGTAACGGACTAAGCTCGTTGGTTGATCGACAGTGTTTTTTACAGCAAACGGCGCTTCCGTGGCCAAGAAAGTGCGTGAGGCTGCGGCATTGCCGCCCATCCCGACTAACATGTTTTGAATTGGATCCCACGTTTTTGTCAGCGGAGGGCGGTACTCCACATTTGGAGGGGCAAACGGGCCAGGATGCTTGTAGTCCCAGCTAACGATGTCATCCGCTATCGCGTGTTTTCCGTTGAGAAAAGCATCTCCCAATCCTAAGTGCGCACAGCTTTTCGCGGCGTCGGCTATCATACCGCTGATGAGATAGTACCCAGGTTTTCCATGTCCCTTGGCAGATGCCTCTTTTCCGTTCCAATAGCTCGGGCCTAACTCGTTCAAGCCGTCCAGGTACCTCGCTCTTTGTTGTTTCAACGATGTGTCGAAGTCATATTTGATCCCGTCGAGTCCGGTGTTCCAAGCATTCCAAAGATTGCGGCCATCCGCGTCAAGACTGTTTCGAAGGCCTCCGGCGGTGAGTATGAGAGAGCTTCCAAGGATGGCGCGCACCTCTCTGGCGGAGTCCTCAGAGAAGTGATTGGTTGTGCTGGCAAGCGACGCCAGTCTCAGAGTGTTGTTCGCGCCTAATGTCAGCCCAAACGCATTGGCGAAGAAAGGATCCTTGGCCATCCTTTCGCCGTATGCAGTCTTGAAATACTCGAGGTCCTTTTGTTCGATCTTGCTTTTCAGGCGACCGTTGGTTGCCATGAAGACTTGGGTCGCCTTTTTGGCGTCGGCTCTGGCGGAGTCCCAACGGGCCTGGGCGGAAACGTCCCCGCTGTGACCGAGAGCGCGTGGACCGGAGACGTCTCGCTTGGTTGACATAGCACAAGCCGATTCGCGGGGTGACGACGTCCCGGCAGAGCCAGTTTGATGGCTTTCAGACGGCGCGCATCCCGAGACGGCGACGAACAAGGACAGCAAGAAAGCCACGAATGACCTGCTGTTTCTGAGAGGTTTTCGCGAGTTCATGAGAGTTTCCCACCGGGTGCTGAAACGCGGAGCTTCTCGGACTCTAGCCGTTCTTGCCTGGCCCCTTCACGTACTGTGCGACTTGAAGAACGCTCCGGTGCGAGGGCGCCGCAAAGCCGAGTTGCCCCGATTCCCGCCCTTGCGCTGCCAAAACTGAGATCGCCCATGCGCGCTTCCTTCCAGAAATTTGACGTGATACGCAAACCTTAGCACTGCATGAACGCTTTCGCAGGATGTTTCAACATGTGAGCCGCCAACTCAGGCGGCCTGCCGGAACTGCGCAAAAGTGGAGCGGCACATTAGAAAGGAATCCAACATCCCTACGGAATCGGGCATGGTTGACTCACTGAACATCATTGACTGCGGCTGCCCGTTTCAGACAGCGGCTTGGAGGCGGTTCAGGGTCGGAAAAACAGCAGTGCCCCAGCCGTTGGGCGGGGCACCGCGTCGATAGAATTCGCTTCAGCCAGAGTACAGGGCTGTCTCGACTGGGCGAGACTGCCTCAGTCGGAGAGCTTGAGCCCGCGGAATCGGTTAAGCGCCGCTCCGGCGTCGACCCTTCGGGGCCGCACGAGGAAGGCCGGGTACTCGCGCGCTCCGAAACGCCTTAAAGTGTCCAGCCCGCCGCTCGTGAGCATGCGTTCGACCTGATCGAGAGCTTCGCCGACGGTGAGCTCTCCGTAGCAGACATGTTCGAGCATGCCCCGCACGATCCAGGCGATCGCTTCGCTTTGGCCGCTCTCGACGATCTGTTCGACGTCGGCGAGGCTGATCGTCTGGTTGTCGAGGATGATGCCGTCGGTCCCGGCCGCCTTCGTTTTCGGGCGGTCATTTTGCACGTTCTCGGGAAGCGGGCAGCGCTTGGACTCGGAGACCGGCCAAGGCTCGTCCGTTCGTTTGCGCGGTTGTTCTTCAACCACCTTGCGCGCCCTGTCCGTCACGTCGTAGCACTTATAGGTGTCGAGCATGATGACTCTGTCCGCTGCGTCCAGGTAATCTCCGGTTCCGCCCGTGATGATGAGAGTCGAGACGCCGCCGGTGTCGGCAAGTGCGCGAATGCGATCGACCAGAGGAGTGATGGGTTCGGATTCCACGAGCGTGCGCATCCGAGAGTCGCGCACGAGCAGGTTGGACGCCGAGGAGTCTTCGTCGATGAGCAGCAGGCGCGTGCCCAGCTCGATGGCCTCCATGATCGAGGCAGCCTGGGAAGTTGAGCCGGAGGCGTTTTCGGTGGTGAAGCGAGCGGTGTCTGCGCCGCCGGGAAGTTCGGTGATGAGCGGAGAGACGTCGACGCCGGTCACGGCGCGCCCGTCCGCCGCTCGAACCTTCACCGCGTCGTCGACGGTCGCGACCAGTTCGCGCCCGTCGCCCGGGATGTGGGGGTAGACGCCGCGCTGGAGGGCGTTGAGCAAGGTCGATTTGCCGTGGTAGCCGCCGCCGACGATGACCGTCACACCGGGTTCAATCGCCATACCCTTGACGAGGCCGGCGTGGGGGAGGGTGACTTCGCGGCGCAGCGATTCGGGCGACTCAAAGGCGACGGCGTCCTCCATCGGAAGCTGAGAAACGCCGGAAAGGCGAGCCAGCATCGACCCGTCGGCCACGAAGGCTATCCACCCGTTGTCGGCCAAAGCCTTTTGCAGCGCGTGGTAATCCTCGTAGGCGTGGACGTGGGCGCGCATAGCTTCCAGATCGGCTGCGGCTTCCGAGGACGTGAAGTCGAGGGTGTTGACGATGGCGTCGGGCACGTCGCGGTCGAAAATCTCGGCCGCCGTGCGCCCTAAGATCATCCTGCCTCGCGCGGGCATCTGCACCTGGAATCGCAGCTCGATTCGGTCCGCGGACACGGAACAAGCGGAACGCTCGAGTATCTCCTGGCCGGTTCTGGCGATCTGCACAGCGCCGCGGCCGTGGCTCTGGATTTCGCGGTCAAAGGTTCTGATGAGGAAATCGGCGACGGCGATGCGCTGCTCGCGCGTCTCAATGAGACTCGTGGGAAGCCCCATCTTCTCCGGCGTCGACTGAACTCTTAGAAGCGACGGCGGTGCAAACGGGTCGGCCTGGATCCGGTCGATCATGACCTGGAAAGTGCCGTAGTCCCAATCTCCGATGACGGTCTTGTATGCACCGTATGTTTTGCCATCGAGCTGCTCCAAGGAGCTGAGAAGATCCGCGTCAGTTCCGGTGCGACGAGCGGGGGGCTCGTCGTAACGGCGGGTATTCGGACGAGGACGTTGGAAATCCGAGCGAGAGCGCATAAAACCTAGCTTAAGCTACTAAACCTTTAGACGGTTACGACGACGGGATTAGAAAACCAATCCCTGGATGAATACGCGGCCATCTTACGGGAAGAGCTCTCCACGTTCAACCATTGAACGTTCCGCATGTCGTGCAGGGCTTCCTATGGCGAAGTGAGGGGATCGTTGGCCTGCCGGAAGGAGCCGATGGATCTCCTGAATGCCGGTGAATACTGGAACAAATACAGATTCGGCTGAAAGGTGAGCGACGTCTCTGAGTTTCAGCTCACCTTTCAGCCGTGATTTGTCCTTCGGCAACGCCCCTTCACACCGAATTCCGTCTTTCGGCTGCAATTTGCCTTCTGGTTCTGACCGGCCTTTTGGTTTCGACTTGCCTTCTGGCGGCGGTCATTCGACCAGGCTCATCGCTTGGCGGGCGATGGCGAGTTCCTCGTTCGTGGGGACGACCAGCACCGCGACTGTCGAGTCGGGGGTCGAGAGGATTCGGGGCTCTTTCGAGCGGGCGGCGTTCAGGTCGGCGTTGATTCTCACGCCGAAGCCCGCGAGCCTGCCTATGACGTCGGCCCTCAGATCGGCGTCGTTCTCGCCTGCCCCCGCCGTGAAGGTTATCGCGTCGAGGCCTCCCATGACGGCTGCGTACGCACCGATGTACTTGACGATTCGATGGGCGTAGACCGCCAAGGCCTCGATCGCGTTCTCGTCTCCCTCGGCAGCGAGGGTGCGCACCGCGCGCATGTCGTTTTGTCCAGTCAGGCCCTTCAGACCGGAGCCGCGGTTGAAGAGGGCGTCGAGCTCGTCTATGTCCATGCCCGCTGTGCGCGCAAGGTGGAAGACGACCGCGGGGTCGATGTCGCCGGTGCGCGTTCCCATGACAAGGCCTTCAAGCGGCGTGAGCCCCATCGACGTCTCCACCGCCGAGCCGTTGACCACTGCCGACACCGAGGCGCCGTTGCCGATGTGCAGCACGATCTGCCGAAGGTCGTCGCGCCCGAGGATCTCGGAGACACGGCCCGAGACGTACTGATGCGACGTCCCGTGGGCGCCGTAGCGGCGAATTTCATGTTTCTCCGCGATTTCGCGGTCGATGGCGTACGTCGCCGCCTCGCCCGGAAGCGACTGGAAGAATGCGGTGTCGAAGACGACGACGTGAGGGACGTCCGGCAGCAGACGGCGGGCCACCCTGATGCCGATGAGGTGGGCGGGGTTGTGAAGCGGGCCGAGCGGACACAGCTGCTCGATCCGCGCTTCGACGGCGTCGTCGACCAGGGCCGGGCCGTCGAAGTACTTTCCCCCTTGGACTACGCGGTGGCCGATGGCCTTGATCGATCCGTCTGTCAGCGACGGGCCGATCTCCTCAAACAGGCTGAGCACGGTTTCCATTCCCACCGTGTGATCGGGAACGGGGCCATCGATCTCCCGGCTTTTTTCGCCGTATTCGTGCTTGATGCGGCCGGTCTCCTCGCCGATGCGCTCGACGAGCCCCGAGGCGATCTCCTCGCCCGAGCTGGGGTTGATCAGCTTGTACTTGATCGACGAGCTGCCGGAGTTGATGACGAGAACTGACATGATGTCCTTACCTGTTTTGCTTAGGATTGTTGAGTTTGGGCGATTTGCCGGGCCGAGGCCGCGATTGTCCGGCCAAAAGGTTTGCCCGGCCGAAGCGGACGGCGGGCCCGGACGCGCTGCTCAGCCCCGGACTTCAGCCTGGGCGGATCGCCGGGCCCGTGCCGCCCGGCTTAGACAGATTGCTCGGCTTGGGCGGATTGCTGAGCCTGTACGGCCGTGATCGCGATGGTGTTGACGATGTCCTCGACCAACGCGCCCCGCGAAAGGTCGTTGACGGGCTTGTTCAGCCCCTGAAGCACCGGGCCCACGGCTATGGCGCCCGACGTCCTCTGGACCGCCTTGTACCCGATGTTTCCCGCGTTGAGGCTGGGGAAGACAAAGACCGTCGCCCGCCCGGCCACAGGCGAGTTCGGGAGTTTTTTGGCGGCCGCAGCCGCGTCGACGGCGGCGTCGTATTGGATCGGCCCCTCGATGAGGAGGTCGGGGTTGAGCTCGCGCGCCAGGCGAGTAGCTTCGACGACCGCGTCGACGTAGGGTCAATTGCCCGAATCCCCCGTGGAGTAGGAGAGCATGGCCACCTTCGGGTCCACCCCG
>NZ_DBHHEV010000107.1:0-7295 GCF_057238965.1 Peptidiphaga sp. | reverse complement strand
CGTCGGAGTCGACGACGAGGGCGATGTCCTCTGTCGCCGCCGGGGCGGTGGTGACCGGCCTCACCTCGAGCGGCGCGGCGCTCGACGTCGCCTTGCCGCCCTCCGCGCCCGTGAGGGCGTCTATGTCGATTTCGAAGGCGACCGATCGGGCTGGCAGCCCCCACGCCTTGCACACAGCGGGCGCGAGTTCGCCGGCGTAGCCGACGGTCCGCCCGTCTTTCGACTGGATGCGTGCGCACCGGCCGGGATGCCAAGGGGCGCACTCAGCGGCCACGGCGGCCACGCCGACCCCGGCGGAGGCGGCGACGCTGAAGGCCGCCTCAATCGCATCCCTCCAGTCCCAGGGTTCAGGCGTGTAGCCGTAGGCGGCCGGCGTCTTCGGACCGCAGGCGACGCCGGCGGCGTGATGGGGCTGGGAGGGGATCGCGCAATGGAGGGCTTTCAACTCGGCGTCGCTCGGCCTTGCGCCGACGCCCGCAGGGGCGGCGGGAACGAGGTTGCCGGGCCGCGTAACGAGGCCCTGCTCGAAAACCGCGACGGACGGATTGGAGCGGGAGACGTTCAGCCGGGCGGTCTCAAGCAGGGAGTCGAGGATCGAGCTGCGCAGGTACGGAGCGTCCTCCTGCAGCGGATTGGCGAGCCGGAGCAGACGGCGGCGCTCGTCGCCCGCGGCGATTCCCTGCCGTTCGAGCGCGTCTGCCGAGATGAACGGATAGGACAGCACTTGGACCCAGCCCTGCTCGGCGAGGCTCCTCGCCGCGTCCCGCCGCGCCCGCTGAGCCGCCGTGGTCCCACGGCCGACGTTCGCGCGGGGCAGCCGAACGGGAATCTCGTCGTAGCCGACGAGCCGGGCCACTTCCTCGACGAAATGGGCGGGGCCGACGAGGTCGGGCCGCCACGTCGGCGGAGTGACCCGCACTGTCTTCTCCCCGCCCGTCGAAGCGCCGTTCTTAGATTTTTCGGCGATAAGTTCTTCAGCGTCGGATTCTTCGGCGACGCCAGAGCCACCGACAGAGCCGTTGCCCGCGGGCGCAGGGCGATCCGCGCTCGGTTCGTCGGATGCGCCGGAGGCTCCGTCCCCGGGGACTTCGACCTTGCAGCCGATCTCCCTCAGAACGTCGATGATGCGCTCGTCGGAAAGGTCAAGCCCGGTCAGCCGCTCCACCTCCGACAGCCGGAAATCTTGCGTTTCGGGCGCAGAGAAAGTCCGCAGGTCGAAAACCTCGTCGCCGGCCGTGCCGCCGCCGTACTCGACGAGCAAATCCACGACATTCTGGGCGGCCACCGGCGGCAGCTCGGGATCCGCGCCTCGCTCGAAGCGCTTGGACGCCTCGCTCGCCAGCTTGTGGCGGCGGGCCGACCTCGCGATGGAGACCGGATCGAAATGCGCGGCCTCGATCAGCACGTTGACGGTTTCGTCTGTGATCTCGGTGTCCGCGCCGCCCATGACGCCGGCTATTCCGAGGACGCGCTCGGCGGCGGCGTCGGTGATGAGGAGGTCCTCGGGGTCGAGGGTGCGTTCGACGTCGTCGAGCGTCGTGTGCCTCTCCCCCGCCCTCGCGCGGCGAACGACGATCGGCCCGCGCATTTTGTCGAGGTCGTAGGCGTGCAGAGGCTGGCCGAGGTCGAGCATGACGTAGTTCGTCGCGTCCACAGCCAGGGAGATCGGCCGCATTCCGGCGGCCGTCAATCTGTCGCGCAGCCACTTGGGGCTTTCGGCCTTCGGGTCGATTCCCCTGACGATGCGCGTGACGAAGCGGTCGCATCCGACGTTGCCGTGAATCGGGGACTCGTCGCGCACCTCGACGGCGAATCCGTTCTCCGTGCCCGAAGGGATCGAATCGGCTTTTTCTGCCGGATCGAGGAAGTTCTGGCGGCTTTCGGGCAGTCCCCGGTCGGTGAACGCGGCGCCCGTCGAGTGGTGGTACTCCCGCGCCACGCCCCGCATGGAGAAACAGTAGCCGCGGTCGGGGGTGATGTTGATTTCCAGCGTCTCCCCGCCGATTCCTAGGTAGGGCAGAACGTCACAGCCGACGCCGGGAAGCTCCTTGGCGGCCTCCTCGTCCCCCGCGGCGGCGAGGACGATGATCCCGTCGTGGTCCTCGCCCAGCCCGAGCTCGAGCGCCGAGCAGATCATCCCGTCAGAGAGATGCCCGTACGTTTTGCGCGCCGAGATGGCGAAGCCTCCGGGAAGGACCGCCCCGGGCAGTGAGACGACGACGTAGTCGCCGACGTCGAAGTTGTGCGCGCCGCAAATAATTCCGCGCGAGGGAAGGTCGCTCGGCTCCTTGCCTGTTCCGGGGGCGTCGTTGTGCTCGCCGACGTCGACCCGGCAGTAGTTGACGACCTTGCCGTTCTTCTGCTTTTCGGGGCTGCGGACAAGCACTTTGCCGACAACGACGGGCCCGGTGACCTCCGCGGAGTGGATCGTCTCCTCTTCCAGGCCGACTTTGACGAGCGCCGCAGCCAGTTCCTGAGCCGTCAGGCCTTCGGGAATCTCGACGTGCTCGGCAATCCATTGCGTGGGTACGAGCGGCATCTCAATTGCCCCTTCCTGTGGTTCCGAACTGGAGGGAGAAGCGCACGTCTCCCTCGACTATGTCGCGCATGTCGGCGATTCCGTGGCGGAGCATGAGGGTGCGCTCCAAGCCCATGCCGAAGGCGAATCCGGTGTACTCGTCGGGGTCGATCCCGGCGTTGCGCAGAACCTCCGGGTTGACCATGCCGCAGCCTCCCCACTCGATCCAGCCGGCGCCGCCCTTCTTTTGCGGGAACCACAGGTCCATCTCGGCGCTCGGTTCGGTGAACGGGAAAAACGACGGCCGCAGGCGCGTCCTGGCCTCGGGGCCGAACATTGCCCGGGCGAAATGGTCGAGCGTGCCCTTGAGGTCGGCCATCGTCAGGCCCTTGTCCACGGCCAAGCCCTCCACCTGGTGGAAGACGGGAGTGTGCGTCGCGTCCAGCGCGTCCGTTCGAAACACCTTGCCCGGGCACGCGATGTACAGCGGGGCGCCGCGCTCGAGCATCTCGCGCCCCTGCACGGGCGACGTGTGCGTGCGCAGCACAAGGCCGGGCTGGGCCTCGACCTCGCCCGCTGTCTTGTCAGACGCACCCGCGCCCTCCGAGGCCCCCGCCGCGCCGGCCGTTCCCTCGCCGTCGGCGGCAGCGACGCCGGCCGCCGCGCCTGCGACGGTCTGCACGCCCGAAACGTAGAAGGTGTCCTGCATCTGGCGAGCCGGATGGTCGGGCCCGAAGTTGAGGGCGTCGAAATTGAACCACTCATGCTCAACCTCGGGGCCTTCGGCGATCTCCCAGCCCATGCCGATGAAAAAGTCGGCGACTTCCTCGACGAGCACGGTGAGCGGATGGCGGGCCCCCCGTGGATTGCGACGCGTGGGGACGGTGACGTCGACCTTCTCCCTTTCCAGAGCGGCCGCGGCCTCTTGGGCCTCGAGCCTGGCCGTCGCCTCGGCCAACGCGGCCTGAATCTGTTTGCGCGCCACGCCCATGAGCTTGCCCGCCACAGGTTTGTCCGCTTTCTCCAATCCTTTTATGAGGGCGTTCGCCCGGGTGACGGGAGCGGCGTCGCCGGAATGGGCGAGCCGGGCCGATTTCAGCTCCGCGAGCGTGGACGCTTCGGCGAACGCCCGCCGAGCCGCCTCGACGGCCTCGGCGACGGCCGCCTCGTCCAACGGGCTGAGAGCTTGTGTGGACATGAGTGCCTTTCCCTAGGTTTCCGCTGAAGATTGTACGTCACGCCTCCCTCGGCGTTCACACGGTCCACGCGGCGAAGCCGCCCGCATTTCCTTTACAACGCAGCGAAAGCGGGGGCGGAAGGGGCATCCCCTCCGCCCCCGCTTCTCCCCTGGCCGTACCGAATGCCGAGACGGAGCCGGAAACCGGCCGGCCCCGCTCTCAAATTGCGGCAGCCCTGGGAGGGGCGACTAGGAGTACACAAGCACCTGGGTGACGAGCATGACCCCGCCGAAGCCGAGGACGAAGACCACCATCGGCCACACGAACTTCAGCCAGGCCGAGAACTTCATGTCCAGCATTTGCAGCGTCGCCATGACCAGACCGGTCGGCGCCAGGAAGAGCATCGCGTATTGGCCCCACTGGTAGGCGCAGACGATGATGAAACGCTCGATTCCCACCGAGTCGCCGAGAGGCGCCATGATCGGCATGGCCAGAACGGCCAGGCCCGAAGAGGACGGCACGACGAAGCCGAGGACGAAGAAGATGAGCATCATCATAATGATGAACACGGGCCCGTTCATGCCCTGAACGAGGTTGGAGGCGCCTTCGAGGAGCGTGTCCGAAATCTTTCCCTCGTTCATAATGGTGTTGATGCCGCGGGCCAGGCCGATGATGAGCGAAACGCCCACCAGGCTGGAGGCGCCGTCCGTGAAAGCGTCGACCAGCTGCTTTTCCTTGAGCCGCTCCTTGCCCGTCGTCACGATGAACATGATGACGATCGTGATCGCCAGGAAGGACGCCGCCATGTCGGGGAACCACCAGCCGAGCTGCATGACTCCGTAGACCATGAGGACGAAGGCCGAGACGAAGAGTATGAGGGTGACCTTCTTGCGCCACGTGAAGTCGCCGGCGGAGTCGCCGACGTCGACGGCCCACTGCTTGTTGAACTTTTCCCGGTCCTCGTAAGTGAGCGAGGCTTTGGGGTTCTTCTTGATCTTGTTGGCGTACCAGTAGAGGTAGAGGATCACCACGACGCCGCCGACGAGGCAGCCCGCCGCGCGCCACCAAATGCCGTCGGTGAATTGGATGCCCGCGGCGTTGGAGGCGATGACCGAAGAGAACGGGTTGATGGTCGAGAACGTCGTTCCCATCGACCCCGCAAGGAAAATCGCCCCGACGCATATGATCGAGTCGTATCCCAGGGCGATGAAGACGGGGCAGAGGATCGGGTAGAAGGCGACGGCCTCCTCCTCCAACCCGCACGTCGTTCCGCCGACCACCATGAATACGGACACGGCGAAGACGAGGGCGAACTCGCGCCCCTTGGTCTTTTTCGTCAAAGCTAAGAGGCCCGATTCAAAGGCCCCCGCCGCTCTGACGACGCCTATCAAACCTCCTAGGACGAAGATGAACACGATGATGTCGATGGCCTCGATCGTGCCCTTGACCATCGACTTGGTCACGTCTTGGACGCCCGCCGGATGGCCTTTGAGCTCCTTGTACGTTCCTGGAACCGAGACGGGCTTAGTCAGTGCCCCGCTCTCGAATTTCTTGAGGGCGATCTTCACGCCGAGTTTGTCGAGGGTCTCCTGCGTGGCAGGCATTGTGTCGACTTTGCCGCTCGGCTCGGTGATGGAGAACGTGTCTCCTTTGTACTCCAATTTGGAATAGGATCCCGCCTGGACGACGTGCGTCGCCAGGACCGTGAGGATGGTGAGGACGAAAAGGATGGTGAATGCACCGGGGAACGTCCACTTTCCCCTCTTCTTTTTCTTTTCCGTTGTGGTGTCCACAACGTCGTTTGTCGTCGTCGACATGATGAAGTTCCCTTCATGGGGGGTGCGGGCCGAGCGCCTGGCGTCGGCCAATCGACGGCCAGCCAGGTGTCAGTAAGCGGCTGGCAGGCTGTCGGCCGGCGTCCCGGCCCGCACCGTGCAGCGACGAAGGTTTCGCCGCTACATCGTTATATATGTGCCAGTTTGTCCGGCGAGGGCGTCCTTTGCCCTCACGAGTGAGGTGATGAGGGCCTTGCGCCCCTCACCCCCTTCGACGAAGTTCAAGCACGCCTCGACTTTGGGGAGCATCGACCCCTTGGCGAATTGATCTTCGTCGATGTGTTTGCGGGCTTCCTCAACGGTCATCGACTCCAGGTCTGTCTGATCGGGTGTGTTGTAGTTCAGGCTGACCCTGTCGACCGCCGTGAGGATGACGAGCAGTTCCGCGCCGATGTCGGAAGCCAGGAGAGCGGCCGAGCGGTCCTTGTCGATGACCGCCGCGACCCCCTTGTACCCGTCGCCGTCCTCGACGACGGGGATTCCGCCGCCGCCGGAGGCGACGACGACGGCGCCCGCATCAATGAGCGTTTTGACCGTTGCGGCCTCGACGATCGCGGACGGCAAGGGAGAGGGAACGACCCATCTCCAGCCGCGGCCGGCGTCTTCCACGTAGGTGTTTCCGGTCTCGGCCATGAGCTCCTTGGCGCGCTCCTCGCTGAAGAATGCACCGCCAGGCTTGGTGGGATTCTGGAAGGCGGGATCTTGCACGTCGACGACGGTCTGCGTGACGACCGAGACGCACTGTTTGTCCGACCCGCGCTTCTTCAATTCCCTTCCGATCGCCTGCTGGAGGTGATAGCCGATGTACCCCTGGGACATCGCGCCGCACTCGGCGAACGGGATAAGCGGCGTTCCGCCCCCCTTGTCCGCAGAGACGTCCGTGGCCACCTTGATCATCCCCACTTGGGGGCCGTTTCCGTGGGTGACCGTGACGTTGTAGCCGCCGTCCATCAGGTCGACGATCGCCTCGGCGGCAGCGCCGATCAGCGTGAGCTGCTCCTCGGGGGTCTTTCCTAGCGCGTTTCCTCCGAGGGCAATGACCATGCGCTTGTCTGATTGCATTCATACTCCTTTGTAAGGGCCGGCCCGCGAGGGGCCGGGACTGTTCGTTCACGCCACAGCGGCGCCCCATGCAGCTACGACAGTGTTGCGTACATGACGGCCTTAATGGTGTGCATGCGGTTTTCCGCCTCGTCCATGACCTTGGACTTGGCAGATCTGAAGACCTCGTCGGAGACCTCCATTTCAGTCACGCCGAACTTCTCGGCGATGTCGGCGCCGATCGTCGTGTTCGTGTCGTGGAATGAGGGAAGGCAATGCATAAAGATTGCCTCGGCGTCGGCCTTCGCCATGACCTGCGCGGTCACGCGGTACGGTTCGAGGAGCTTGATGCGCTTCTCCCAAAGCTCGTCCGGCTCGCCCATGGACACCCAGATGTCCGTGTAGACGACGTGCGCGCCGGAGACGGCCTCGTCGACGTCGTCGGTCAAAGTGATCGTCGCGCCCGTCTCTTCGGCTATCTCGCGGCACTGGGCGACGAGCGACGCCTCGGGCATGAGGTCCTTCGGGCCGCAGGCGACGAAATGCAGGCCCAGCTTGGAGCAGACGACCATGAGCGAGTTCGCCACGTTGTTGCGGGCGTCGCCCATGAAGACGAACTTCAGGCCTTTGAGGCCTCCGGGGAAGTTCTCCTTGACGGTGAGCATGTCCGCGATCATCTGGGTCGGATGGAACTCGGTGGTCAGGCCGTTCCAGACGGGCACC
>NZ_DBHHEV010000106.1:6173-7306 GCF_057238965.1 Peptidiphaga sp. | reverse complement strand
TCGGATTCGACCGCATCCTCCTTCCCGAGGAGCACGACGGACTCGGCCTCGACTTGGTCACGCTGGCCGCCGTGTACGAGGTGCTCGGCCGCCTCGGCGGCCCCACGTACATCCTTTACCAGCTGCCCGGCCTTGAAACGGTCGTACGCGAGGGCACCGACGAGCAGCGGGAGAAAATCTTTTCCTATCTCGGCACGGGCGAGCAGGTCCTCAACTACGCGATGACCGAGCCGAGCGCGGGATCGTCCTGGAACGACATGCGCACGACGTACACGCGGCGCGACGGCAAGGTCTATCTCAACGGGCACAAGACTTTCCAGACGTCCGGTATGCGCGTTCCATACCTGGTGGCGATGGCCCGCAACGCCGACGACATGGACGTCTACACCGAATGGCTCGTCGACATGAGCAAGCCGGGCATTACAAAAGAACCCCTGCACAAGCTCGGGCTCCGAATGGATTCATGCGCCGAGGTCTACTTCGACGACGTCGAACTCGAAGAGTCGGACCTCTTCGGCTCGGAAGGCAACGGCTTCATGCGCGGCGTCGCGGACTTCGACCTCGAGCGATTCCTCGTGGCCCTGACGAACTACGGCCAGGCCTACTGCGCCTTCGAAGACGCCGCCAAGTACGCCAATCAGCGCGTCCAGGGCGGCCAGGCGATCGCGCGCCGCCAGCTCATCCAGTTGAAGTTCGCCGACATGCAGGTGCGCCTGACGAATATGCGCAACATGCTTTTCGAGATCGCTTGGAAGCACGACGTCGGCAAGCTCGGCCGCGGCGACTGCTCGATGGCCAAATACTACTGTTCGCACGCGGCTTTCGAGGTGGTCGACGACGCCCTCCAGATCCTTGCCGGCGTCGGAATCACCGGCGATCACCGAGTCCAGCGCTTCTTCAGGGATTTGCGCGTGGACAGGGTCTCCGGAGGAACCGACGAGATGATGATCCTCACGGCCGGCCGCGCTGCGCTCAAGAACTACCGCTGAGCGGAGCCGGGACAGGCAGGCCCAGGAAAAGCAAACAGGCCGAGCACAACGAACAGAAAGGTTAGACATGGAAACGACAAAGCCGTCGTTCGGCCCGCTGGACGACGTCAGGGTCCTCTATTCGGCGGTCGAGATCGCCGCTCC
>NZ_DBHHEV010000106.1:1405-6163 GCF_057238965.1 Peptidiphaga sp. | reverse complement strand
CACCGCGGCCGAGATCATGTCCGAGTGGGGCGCCGACGTCACGTGGATCGAAAACATGTGGACGGGCGACTCGATGCGGGACACCACGTGGACGAAGGAGATGGAGAGGCGCAACCAGCGCTCGATCTCCATGAACCCCTTTACCGACGAAGGCAAGGAGATCCTTTGCCGTTTGGTCAAGGAGGCCGATATCTTCATCGAGTCCTCCAAGGGCCCCGCGTTCGCCCGCAAGGGGATCACCGACGAGATGCTGTGGGAGGCCAATCCCTCCCTCGTCATCGTCCACGTTTCGGGGTTCGGCCAGTGGGGCGATCCGGCCGTGGTCAACGCCGCCGCCTACGATCTCACGGTCGCCGCGTACGCCGGAATCATCGCACAAAACGGCACGCCCGAGCAGCCGATGAACGTTGCCCCCTATTCGGGTGACTATTTCAACTCGCTCATGATCGTCTCGTCGGCGCTGGCCGCCCTGCACAAGGCCAAGGCGACGGGCAAAGGGGAGAGCATCGATCTGGCGATGTACGAGACGCTCCTGCGCGTCGGCACGTACTACATGATGGATTACCTCAACGCCGGCACAACCTACCCCCGTCCGGGCGCGCGCCATCAGAACCTGTGCGCGATCGGCGAGTACGCCTGCAAAGACGGGTACATCGGCCTGTGCGTCTACGGCGTCCCCCAGAACAAGTACCTTCTGGAGACCATCGGCCTGGGCGATTTGTGGGGAACTCCCGAGTACCCGGAGGACACGTCTGCGCTGTGGCTGGACGGGCCCAAGGCGGACCTCATCCAGCGCAAGCTCGAAGAGTACCTTGCGGGCCAGCTCAAGGCCGACGTCCAAAAGGACTTTGTGGAGCATCGAATCGCCGCCCAAGTGGTCAACGAGTTCGAGGACATCGTGGCCGAGGACCATGTGGCCCGGCGCGAGTGCTTCATCGAGTGGGAGAACGCCGAGGGCGCACCCGTCAAAGGGCTCAACACGTTCCCGAAGTTCGCAAACAACCCCGGGGGCTTCTGGCGTCCGATGCCGCCTCTCGGCTACGACACCCGCGACGTGCTGACCCGGGCGGGGTTCACGCCGGAGGACCTGGCGCGGTTCGAGGAATCGGGCGCCGTCAGGTTTGGAGACTGAGGCGAGGGCGGGCGCTTCGGCGCCCGCCAAGGCCGCTAGGGTGAGATGAATACGCCAGAATACCCCAGTGTGCGCGACCTCTGGGAGGAGAGGGCGGCGCTTTGGGCCGACCGGGAGTTCCTCGTCCACGAGGACCCGGACACGTCCAAGGTTGAGCGATACACGTACGCTCGCATGGACCGTGAAATGAAGGCTGCCGCCTCGATGTTCGCCTCTCTCGGCGTCGAGGCAGGCGACCGGGTCGGCCTGCACATGTGCAATCGGCCCGAGTTCGTCGAGTGTTTCCTTGCGTTGGCCGCGATCGGCGCCGTCATTGTGCCTATCGGCCCTGCAAGCACGGCGGCCGAATGCGCCCTCGTCGTCGAGGAGTGCGGCATCCGCTTGCTCGTCAGCGAGTTTCCGGAGGACTCTGGGCGTCTGGAGGGCGTCGCCGTCGTTTGCCTCGACGACGGAAGCTACGAGGCGATGAAAGCCGATCGGGCGGGGACGCCCCCTCCGAGGCCCGAGGTCAGGCCGGGCGACCTGTTGGAGATCATGTACACCTCGGGCACGACGTCGCGCCCCAAAGGGGTGATGTTCACGCATGCCAATGCAGTGTTCTCGGGGAAGTACGTCGCTTGGGAGCTGTCGCTCAGCGAAGCCGACAGGTATCTGACGACGATGTCCGTCACGCACGTCAACCTCCAGCTCTCTGCCCTCATGCCCGTCGTTTACACCGGGGCCGCCCTCGTTCTTGTGCGCCGATACTCGGCGAGCAGGATGTGGTCGCAGGTGCGCAGGCACAAGGCGAGCGTGATTCAGGCGATGGCGATGATCGTCAAAACGCTCATGGCCCAGCCTGTCGCTTCGGGCGAACGCGACCACAGTGTGAGGGCCGTCCACTATTTCCTTCCCCTTCCCAAAGGGACCAAGGAGGCATTCGAGGAACGCTACGGGGTGCGGCTGCTCAACAACTACGGCTCGTCCGAAACCCTCGTCGGCGTCGTCACCGACCTTCCCGACGGGCGGTCCAAGTGGCCGTCCATCGGTTTGGCCGGTCCGGGCTACGACGTCAGGATCGCCGGGGAAAACGGTTCCGCGCTGCCGCCCGGCGAGTGCGGGGAGATACAGGTGCGCGGGCAGGCCGGCGTCTCCCTCATGGCCGGATACTGGCGGGGCGAGGAGGCCACACGGGCGGCGTTCACGGCAGACGGCTGGTTTCGGACGGGTGACTGCGGGTACGCCGACGCCGAGGGTTGGCTCTACTTCGTCGACCGCATGGGCGACATCGTCAAGCGTGCGGGCGAGAACATTTCGGCCTGCGAGGTGGAGGTCGCCATTCTCGAGCATCCCGACGTCGCCGACGTCGCGGTGCTGGGCATCTCCGATTCCATCAGGGACGAGGCCGTCAAAGCGGTCGTCGTCCCCAAGCCGGGGCGTCGGCTGACCGCCGAGGACGTGCAGGACTTCCTCTCGTTGCGTCTGTCGTTCTTCAAAATCCCCTCCGTCATCGAGTTCCGCGACGGGCTGCCGCGCGGAGAGTACGGAAAAGTCCTGAAAAACCAACTCAAGACACAGAAGTCAACAATATAGAAAGGCAATCCCATGGCTATCAACACTGACATGGTCGGCCAGACATTCGGCCCGTTTGTCCGCGACTACGCCTTCCGCGACCTCGAGTTGTTCGCGCTCGGCTGCGGCGCGGGAATAGACGGCAAGAACGGCCTGGAATACCTCAACGAGCACGACGAGCGCGCCCCGAAGCTCAAGGTTCTTCCCATGTTCGGCGCGATGCTCATCGTCGATTCCGAGGTGACCCGGACCATCGACTACGGGTACAACTACGCGGGCTCGCTGCACTGGGGCTTCGACATTCGCTTCCATCGGCCCATCGTGAAGATGTCCGACCGCCTGGAGACGAAGGTCAAGCTCGAAGGCCTCTACGACCGCGGCGAGGGAAGGGGGCTGCTCGCCCAGCACATAGGCGACACCTACGATTCCGAGGGAAATCTGCTGTTCACCAACGAATCTTGGGACTGCCTCATCTACGACGGCGGCTGGGGCGGCCCCAAGCCGCCGAAGGACATCGTCGAAATGCCCGATCGGCCCGCCGACGTCGAGACAATCGAGACGATCCCCGAGAATCAGGCGCTCATCTACCGTCTTTCCGGCGACTACCACCCCCAGCACATCGACTGGGAGTATGCCGCGCAGAACGGCGAGCCGCGCCCGATTCTCCACGCCATCAGCTACGCGGGGGTCGTCATGCGCCACGCCATCGACGCCTTCGTGCCAGGTGAGCCCGAGCGCATCACTCGTTTCAAGACACGCATCACCTCGCCGGTCCACCCCGGATCGACGCTCGCGACGCGCTTGTGGAAGGTCGCCGACGGCGAACTCCGCTTCGCCCTCGTCGACGCCGACGTCGATGAGACCGGCGCCAAGCCCCATCTGAACTGGGGAATCATCGAGTACAAGTAAAGCTCGGGCGCAGGCAAAGCCGAAAGGCGTGCGGGAATTGAGGCTCCCGCACGCCTTTCGGCCGGCCTCAGGTTGAAGAACGTTGAGATAGCAACGATAAGCTGTTACCGCACGCTTTTCGGCCGGCCCTGCTCGATGGAAGGATCTGGGCGTTGCGCTGGAACGCAGGGCGTTCGGTTAGAATGCAGGGCGTCAGGCTGGAACGCAGAACGCCCGCTTAGAACGAACGGCATTCGCTTAGAACGCATGCCGATTCGGCTGAATCCGCGGTTTGCCGGGCGTTCGACAGCATCGTTTTAAAACGAGAGCACGGTTCTGGAAAGGGCGCGGTTCGAGAAAGGGAAGCTGCTATGAAGATCGATTCCGTCGTCGTCGGAAGCTATCGCGCCAACTGCTACGTTCTGCGCGAAGGGACGTCGATGATCGTCATCGACCCAGGAGACGAACCCGCCGAGGTGCTCGGCCTCATCGGCTCGAAGGACGACGTCGGCTCGGCGGACGACGTGCAGATCGTCGCCTCCCACTGCCATTGCGACCACATCGGCGCGGTCAACGAGGTGGTCGAGGCTTATGGCGCTTCCTTCGCCGTCGGGCGCGAGGACGGGCACGCCGTCGCCGATCCCCGTCTTTCTGGCTTCGATGAAGAGGGGCGCGATTATCGGGTTGAAAAAGTCGATCGGCTGCTGGACGACGGCGACGAGGTCGCCCTCGGACTCTACCGTTTCCAGGTCATATCGACGCCCGGCCACACTCCGGGGTCTGTCTGCCTCTACTGCGCCGAACTCAATCTCATGTTCACCGGCGACACCCTCTTTGCCGACGGGATCGGGCGCACGGACTTCATCCGCGGCGACGCCGAGGAGATGCGCCGAACCTGTTCCAGGCTCGGAACGTATCCCGACTCGACGATTCTCCTTCCCGGCCACGGCCCCTCGACGCGCTTGGGCATTGAAAAGGCGCGCAACCCTCTGCTGCGCGCGTAAACCCGGCGGGGCCGCTCCTCCGTCCAAGGCGGCCTTCCGCCCGCCGTTCGGAGCGGTGAGCGGACGTCTCCCGCCTGGGGCCTCTTCTTCCTTCGCGTGCCTGCGCGTCAGGAGGCTGAGCGCAGGGTCAGCATAGGCAAAGCGTCAAGCTGGTCGTTGACTAGGTTCTCCACGTATTCGGGG
>NZ_DBHHEV010000106.1:0-1390 GCF_057238965.1 Peptidiphaga sp. | reverse complement strand
ATTTCGCCGAGGAAACATTCTATGTTCTCCGGCATGAGGGAAAAGGCGCGCATGAGCACCGAGCCTTCGATGGCGTCCAGAAGGCGTGTGACGGATGTCCCCTCCGGCAAAAGGCCGGCCGATTTGAACTCCCACAAGCGCGCGCGGATAGCGGCGATCGGGTCTCGATACGTATGGAGGTAAGCGGCGCGGACCACGGGATTGACTTCGCAGGCCATCTCCACGAACAGGCGTCTGACCGCCTGCGCATGTTCGCCGAGGTACAGCCGCATTCGATATTCGGCCTCGTTGGACAGCACTTCTTGCGCACTGTCGCCGACGGGCCCGGGCGCGGCCACGACGGTCCGGAAAGCCTCGATGAACAGTTCCTCGACGTTGGCCCACCGCGTGTACATCGACGATTTGCCGACGCCGGCGGCCTTGGCCACCTTCGTCATGTTGAAGCCGTGCCATCCGGCGTCGCCATACAGATCCAGGGCGGCTTTGAGTATCTTGCCGTCGGCTTCGACGTTGCGAGGCCGCCCTAAGGGGCCGCGTTGGACTGCATGAATATCGACCACGAAATCTCCTCGTCGTTCGTTCGGGCAAAGACCCGCGGCTGCGTTGACAACGTCGATTATACGCAATGGGCTTGAGAATTTGGAGAGACGGCTCACAGACGCGTGGGTGTGCAAGTCTTTGGTCCTCATTGCAGAAGGAGCAGCAGGGTAACATTGATTCCAATCGAACAATCACTGTGTCCGCAAAGGTACGGAGGTTGGAAAAGAACTTTTTTCGGACGTAAGAAGTCCGAAATCGGCTCCGGGGTTGTCCGCAAGGCGTCGCAGCGCGCAATGTGGGAAACTGATGGAGCCGAAGACGCGTTTCATCGAAACGCAATCGCTTTCCACAGGGCAGTGGTGCAGCCAGGCCCTCAACAGACAAGAGAGAGGCTTCAATGACCGTAGTTGTCGCTTACAAGTACGCGGCCAATCCACAGGATGCGTCGGTCGGCGCCGACGGCGTCGTCGATTGGTCGCGGGCCAAGTCCGCCGTTTCCGAATACGATCCCGTGGCAATCCAGCTGGGACGCAACCTCGCGGACGCCGAGGGCGTCGAGCTCGTCGGCGTCACCGTCGGCAAGAGCGACGTGGCCGGATCGATGGCCAAGAAGAACGCCATGTCGAAGGGATTCGACAGGGGAGTCGTCGTCGCCGACGACGCGACCGCAGGATGGAACGCCACGAAGGTCGCTTCGGCGTTGGCGGAGCTCGTCAAATCCGTCGAAGGCGCGGACATTCTGCTCGCCGGCGATTCCTCGATCGACGAGGGCACGAAGATTGTGCCGGCCCTTGTCGCCGGATTCCTCGGATGGCCGGCCTTCCAGGGCGTCTCGGCGGTCGCCAAGACC
>NZ_DBHHEV010000105.1:3446-7392 GCF_057238965.1 Peptidiphaga sp. | reverse complement strand
GATTTGAACCCACGACCCCTTGACCCCCAGTCAAGTGCGCTACCAAACTGCGCCATAGCCCGTTGTCGCTCGTGCAATCCTGCCGCGTTTTCTTCCGGAGAAAGAGACTTGCAAGCTTCCTGAAAACGGCTCCTGCGAGCTTTCCGCGAAAGAAAGCCGAAGATCAGCCACATCGTTGCTGCGACCAGTCAAGAATACACAACGGCAGGCGGGGAGACAACCGCGCGGGGTCAGGCGGCGATTCGTTTCAAGCTCAAGTGAAAGCCAATGCCGAGAAACCCATGGCATACGGGGCTCAAAGGTTATAGAATTGTGATCTACGGTTACGGAGGCAAGCCGGATCTTTATCCAAGGAGGATTTCAGTATGCCTGAACGGTTTGAGCCCAACGAGGCCGATCCCACCACGACCTCGGTTTTCAAGACCGTCGGCGGGGACTCAGACGTCAACATCGCCAGGCGCGCGTTGAAGCCGGAAGAGCAGGCGGCAATCGAGTCGCTGCCCAAGGGCTCCGCCTTGCTCATCGCGCTCTCCGGACCGAATTCCGGGGCGCGTTTCCTGCTCAACGAGGACCGCACGAACGCGGGACGTCACCAGAAGTCCGACATCTTCTTGGACGACGCCACGGTTTCCCGCAAGCACGCGCAGTTCATTCGCAGCGGCGACGAGTTCTCGGTTCGCGACTCGGGTTCGCTCAACGGAACCTACGTCAACCGCGAGCGGGTCGACGCCCAGATCCTCCACACGGGCGACGAGGTCCAGATCGGCAAGTTCCGCCTGACCTTCTACGAGGCTCCGGCCACGGCATGACGTCGCGCCAACGCATGTCGAGCGCAGCGCGCAAGCCCGCCGCGGCCCCCGAGGCCGAGGCCGTCGAAGCCCAGCCGGAGGGGAAGTGGCCTTTCGACGTTCCCCACGACCCCTATCTGAAAATAGGGGAGGTCCAGTCGATGCTCGCGGCGGAGTTCCCGCTGTTGACGTTGTCGAAGATCCGCCATTACGAGTCGATCGAGCTTGTCCATCCCCACCGGACGGCTTCGAATCAGAGACTCTTCTCACCCGCGGACTGCGAGCGGCTGCGCTTCATCCTGCGCGAGCAGCGCGACCGGTATCTTCCGCTCGACCAGATCCGGGAGCTTCTTCGCCAGCTCGACGCGGGGCAACAGCCCGAGGGCACGCATCCGGGGCGGCTTCGCCTCATCGACGACGTCGCCAAGCGCCCCCAGCCCGGCACGCGTCTGCGCCTGTCCGAAGTCGCGGACCTCACCGGCGTCTCCGTCTCCGACGTCGAAGAGATGGTCGACGCCGGCATCCTCGCCGCCGACCCGCGCGGGCGCTTGACCGCTCAGGCCCCGGACATCGTTCGTTTCGCAACGATGCTGCTGGGCGCGGGCTTCACCCTGCGGCAGGTGCGCAGCGTCAGGACGTCCGCACACGCCCACGCCGTTCTAGTGACGAACTCCATCGCAACCGAACGCGCCCGCAAATCCAGCGTTGCACGCGAGAGAGCCATCGCCTCGGCGACGGAAAACGCAACCGTCATATCCCAGCTTTATCGCGCGCTGCTAACGGAAAACATCGAAGTCGAGCTGCGTTAGGCAATAAAATCGAATTTTCAACCATCTGAATGTCTATAGGGGAGTTCTCGCGGTTGATTCGAAGTTTAGACGCGCCGTACCACCATTGAGAGCCGTTCCTGCTATATCGTTGCCTGTGTAGGCGGAGCACCCCCGTCTATTTCACGAAAGTATGGAGGAAACCATGAGCGAAGCTCACGCGCACGACGCAAGGATGCAACGTGCTCAGCAAATGCTCTTCGGCGATCCGCTCCCAGATCTGGACTACGAGACGGGCTATCGCGGCCCTATCGCATGTCGCGCGGCCGGCATCACGTACCGGCAGCTCGACTACTGGGATCGGACGGGCCTCATCTCGCCATCGATTCGCAATGCACACGGTTCAGGCAGCCAGCGCCTGTACTCTTTTCGCGACGTTCTTGTGCTCAAGATCGTCAAGCGCCTCTTGGACACGGGCGTTTCACTTCAGCAGATCCGGCTCGCAGTCGCGCAACTCGAGTCGCACGGAGTTGAGGATCTGGCTCAGATCACCCTCATGTCCGACGGGGCTTCCGTCTATGAGTGCACGTCCGACGACGAGGTCATCGATCTCGTCAAGGGCGGCCAAGGGGTCTTCGGCATAGCCGTGGGCCGCGTGTGGCGCGAAGTCGAGGGCACGTTGGGCGAGCTTCCGACGGAGCGGGCAGAAGAGGCCGGCGCCGTCGTTGTGGAAGACGAGCTCGCCAAGCGTCGCGCGGCGAAAAAGCGCAAAGCTTAAAGTGGACAAGCGCCCCGCTAAGAGGCCCGCGCTGGCTTTGCGGGCCCCTCGCGGGGGCAACCCCTCACATGCCGGCGGCGGGCTCTCACGCGCCCCGGCAGGGCGTTTCACTGCCCGGTGAGCTTGGACTCCCAGGCCGTGCGCACGGGATTCGCGTCGGCAAGCAGCATGTCGAAGCGATCGTAGGCGACGTCGATCACCTCTGAAAGTGCGAGAACCTGCTCTTGCTCGGCCGAATGGCTCAGGCGGCGCGCGCCGGACTCGATGAGCCGCTCGGCCGTGTCCAAGGGGCCGAGGTATGCCACAAGCGGCCATCCGAACCGCTCGGCGTAAGCTTCGGCCAGAGTGCTCAGCCGCTCCAGCTCTTCCGGGCTGGCCTCGCCGAGAGCCGTCGACCCGATGTCTCGCGAGACTTTCTGGGCTGCGGCGTCGTCCTCCTCGAGAAGGCTCGAGATGTCGGGATAGTCGCGCAGGAGGGCGAGCTTGAGCTCCTGGCTTGCCGTGAGAATCGCTTTCTCGACGGCGCCGCGGAACTCTTCGGCGTCGGCGAAGGGACGACTTTCCCACGCCCTTTCCAGGGGCCACGTCTGCGTGTTGAAAAGCGGTGAGAACGCCTCGACGAAGCGTTCGCGGCCCATGGCGTTGACCTCGTCGATGGTGAGCGCGCGCCCGTCGGGCCCGGACACGACCGGATCTCCGCCCCCGCGTCCGACGTGGAAGAACAAGACATTGAGGGCGATCGCGGCGATCGCCCCGGCAGTCATGCCCGAGGAAAAGAAAATCCGTGCCCACGAGGGCATGGAATCGGCGATGAACGGCTTGAAAGTCACGAGCATGGCAAGGCCGAGCGAGGTCGTCACGATAACGGCGTTGCGGTTGTCCCGCATGTCCGCCTTGGCTATCGTCTGCATGCCGACCCAGGCCACGTTGGCGAACATGGCCAGGGAGGCGCCTCCGAGCACGGGGGAGGGGATCGTCGCCACCAGCGCCCCCGCCTTCGGCAGGACTCCAAGGACCATCATGACCACTCCCGCGCCGGCCGCCACCCACCGCGATTTCACCCGTGTGATGCGCACAAGGCCGACGTTTTGGGCGAAACAGGTGTAGGGGAACGAGTTCATGACGCCGCCGAGGAGCGTCGACAAGCCGTCGGCGCGTATGGCGGCCGAGATGTCGGCTTTTCGAATGCGCTTGCCGACGATCTCCCCGGTGGCGAAGACGTCGCCCGTCGTTTCGACCATCGTCACGGCCATGACGATGGTCATCGAGACGATCGCGCCGGCGGCGAAGGTCGGCGTCCCGAAGTAGAACGGCGTGGTCGCGGCAAAAGAGCCGGCGCTCTTGAGGGCGTCGATGTCCTTCGGGTCGAGATGGCCCAGGATCGCGGCGACGGCCGTGCCTCCGACGAGCCCGATGAGCACGGCGATCGTTGCGAGAAACCCGCGCAAAAACCGCTGGGCCAAGACGATGGCGGCCAGCGTCCCGAAGGCGTAGAACAGCGACGTCGTCTGAAGGGGGACCACGCCCTTGGCGGGAGCCGCCGTCGGCGCCGCGGTGGCGTATCCGACGAAGTCGGAGGCCGAGACCGACAGCAGGGTCGTTCCCATGACAAG
>NZ_DBHHEV010000105.1:0-3436 GCF_057238965.1 Peptidiphaga sp. | reverse complement strand
GGGCGGGAAGAAGCGGATCAGGGCCGCGAAGTAGGGCGCGGCGAAGAATGTGAACAGGCCGGAGGCGATGACTGCGCCGTAGATCGTGGGAAGGGCCGAGTTCGGGTCCCCGCCGCGCGCCGACGCAACGCCGATCGCAATGATCGGGGCCACCGCGGTGGTCGTCACGCCTTGAATGATCGGCATGCGCACGCCCACGAAACGCGTGATCCCCACGCTCTGAATGAGCGTCGCGACGCCGCAGGTGAGAAGGTCGGCGTTGACGAGGTGGATCGTGGTTTCCGCGTCCAGACGGAGTCCGCCCGCGATGAGCAGCGGAACGATGACCGCGCCGGCGTAGAAAGCCAAAACGTGTTGAATGGAGAGAACGGCTAATGTGGGCGCGCTGGGCGCCCTGTCGACTGGATGGACCACTTCCTCATATTCTCAGATAATCGGGGGCGCCCAAAGCCGACGTACCGCGAAAGAGACAGCCATAACCCCGCATGCACGCGCACGACGTGCAAGGCGTTCAAAGCGGAGAGCCTCGAAGGTCGGCGGAGAAGGCAAAAGCCCTCGCCCTGTGAAACAGTCTGGAGGGACGGCGCGAAATCGCTCGAAAAAATTCAGCGTGCGCCGAGCGAGCGCGTGACCTCGTATCCCGATTCGACGTCGCGAATCGAAACCTCGACGATCCCGTGCCGGTCGACCGTGTAGCGCTCCTCGATGAGGGGGCCGTCGCCCGTTCGCTGCACTTCGACGTCGTCCACGTCGGCCTCGCCGCCGCGCAACGCGGGGTCGAAGGGAAAGGCGAGCGTGCCGCACGGGACTACCTCGCCGCGCGGCACGCCGTCCGCGTCCGTGCGCGTGTACTCGACGAAGCGATACCAGCCGACGTTGTGCGCCGCCCGGTAGGTGCGAACGACCGTCACATCCTCGTTCGGGCTCACGCGCTGCTCGCTGCCGAGCAGTGGATCGAAGGATATGACCGAGCCGCCCTCGCGGTCGCGGAAGACGCCGACGCCGCGCGCCCGCCTGTCCGTAAGCGTGTAGCCGGCCGACGGGTCGGCCGCGATGGCCAAGCCGATCGCGGTCGACCCCGCGGTGTACGGGGAGCGGTGGACTCGCCGGCCGTACCTGGATCGCAGCGTCCGCCCCACGGCGGGAAGCTCCGACCCGCCGCCGACGACGTAGAGGCCGGCGACGTCGTCCGGGAGCTTCGACGCGCCGCCCTCGTCCTGGGTCAGAAGCGGCTCCATCGTGGCGAGGGTCGACTCGATGAGCGGAGCGACCAAATCGTAGAATTCCTTGACCGGAATCGACGTGGGGGAGGAGGCGCCCGGAACGTCCACGGCGACGTATCGGGACTGCGGATACAGGGACTCCTTGGCCTGACGGGCCGAGTCGAGGAGCCTCTGCCATTCGTCCGCGGCGAGTTCGCCGCGTCCGGACTTTTCTAGCGCGAAAGAGGCGAGGGCGACGTCGAAGTCGTCTCCGCCGAAGTTGTTGTCTCCGCGAGAGCCGAGCACCTCGTGGCTCTTGTCGTCTGCGGCGACGAGCGAGGCGTCGAAGGTTCCGCCGCCCAGGTCGTAGACGAGGATGCGCGTGCGGCGCGAGTTGAGCGACTTCGTGAGCCTGTGCGTGTACTCGAAGCCTGCGGCCGACGGCTCGTTGATCATGGCGACGACATCGATCCCGGCGCGCCTGAAGGCTTCGAGGGTGATGAGGCGCTGAGCCGAATGCGCGTGGGCGGGAATGCCGACCACGGCCTCGAGCTTGCCCCTGGCGGGCTTGACGGCGGAGCGGACGGATTTTGCGACGTGCGTGAGGAACCCGGAGACGACGTCGATGAGCGGAATCGTGAGGCTGCCGAGTTCAACCTCGGCGTTTTGGTTGACGTCGGCGCGCGAGAGCAGGCGCTTGAAGGAGCGCAGGTGAGGAGCGCCCTTGAGGGCCAGGCTCGCGGCCTCAAAACCGTAGACAGGTCCGGAATCTGATAGCGCGACGATCGACGGAATGTACTCACGGGCGTCCGAGTTCCGATCTGGGAACGCGAGAAGCGGATAGTTGCCGCGGTCGGCGACGGCGACGGTTGTGCGCGTGGTTCCAAAGTCGATTCCGAGTCTCATGAAGCCGAGAGTACTTCATCTTTCGGCGTCGATGGGGGAATATCTCAAAGGCGGGTCGCGTTCTCGCCGTCGCCCAGTTTTGACATAATGCACATTATCGGATCGAGACTCAAAAGGGGCTGACGGGCGAAAGTGGCGTCGTGGCGCGGCAAAACCGTTTTTCCCGGCGTTTCTTTTGCCGTCCCGCTAGACTGATCCGGCAGTCGAGGAAAGGAAAACCATGGCCGAACGTTCGCTTCGCGGAATGAAGATTGGCGCAAATTCACTGGAAACCGACGAAGGAGTCGCCTTCGTCGAACGCAAACAAGTCATCTACGCCTGTCCCGGCGGCCACGAATTCGGCGTGGCCATGGCGACGGACGCCGAGCCGCCCGCGACGTGGGAATGCCGCTGCGGCGCCGAGGGTCTGCTGCGCGACGAGCCTGCGACGGACGACAAGAAACCCGCCAAGCCTCAGCGCACGCACTGGGACATGCTCCTGGAGCGCCGCACCGAGGACGAGCTCAAGGAGCTCCTCCAGGAGCGCCTTGATCTGCTGCGCGCAGGCAAGCTTAGGCTCCGCCGACACCACGGCTGAGTTCCGGGAGGCTGGCTGCCCGGCCGGCGGATTTGCGCCGCCGCCGGGCGCGGCGCCCGGCCAATGTCACTTGCCGCGCAGCTTGGCGGCCGCCCGGCGCGCCAGGCCCGCCAGCTGGCGCCCGCGGCGCTCGACGCCCATCGACGTCGTCCGTTTCAGCGACTCCGTGAAGATGCCGGCCGAGAGACTCGACGCCCCCGCTTCCCGCTGGGCGAGACTGATCGGCATCTCCACAATCGACCCGCCCAGCTGGTGAACTTTGTCCGTCATGTCAGTCTGGAAGAAGTACCCCGCCGATTCGACGCTGGAAAGGTCGAGGCGACGGAGGAAGGCCACCCGGTAGACCCGGAAGCCGGCGGTGACGTCCGACGCCGGAAGCCCCAGCCAGGCCTTGATGTAGAAGTTCCCGGCGCGCGAAAGGATTTCGCGCGACTTCGGCCATCCCTCCAGCTTTCCCCCGCGCACGTAGCGCGAGCCGATGACGAGGTCGGGCCGGTCGCTCATGGCGGCCCGCTCAAGCAGGAGGGGAAGCTGCTCGGGCCGGTGAGAGCCGTCGGCGTCCATCTGGACGACATGCGTGTACTCCTTGTCCGTCGCCCAGGAAAACGCGGCGATGTAGGCCTTCCCGAGCCCCTCTTTTCCCGCGCGGTGAAGGACGAGGACGTGAGGGTCGGCCGAGGCAAGTTGGTCGGCCAGATCCCCCGTGCCGTCGGGGGAATTGTCATCGACGACGAGGACGTCGGCCTCGGGG
>NZ_DBHHEV010000104.1:0-7723 GCF_057238965.1 Peptidiphaga sp. | reverse complement strand
CATCGCGTCGATCACCCGCCCGTTTTGCGGGGACTGCGACCGTACGAGGCTGACCGCGGACGGCCAAGTTCGCTCTTGCCTTTTCGCTCGGGAGGAAACGGACCTTCGTTCGCTTCTGCGCGCGGGCGCCGATGACGATACAATCGCCGATGCTTGGCGTGCGGCCATGTGGGGCAAACAGCCCGGACACGGCGTGGACGATCCGAGTTTTTTGCAGCCTTCGCGCACGATGAGCGCGATCGGAGGATGAAATGACAGTCAACTTGCGATACTTCGCCGCTGTGGCAGAGGCCGCCGGCGTGACCGAGGAAAGCGTCAGCCTGCCCGCGGGCGCAACTGTCGGGGATCTGCGTGCGGCCTTGATCGCCGCACGAGGGGCCGGCTTTGCCAGGCAGCTCGCCGTGAGCGCGCTTCTGATCGACGGCGCCCACGCCGACGACGCCGCCCCGTTGCCTTCCGGAGCCGTCAGGGCGGACGTCCTCCCGCCGTTCGCCGGCGGGTGAGCCGAGCCGTCGGCCAGGCGCGCTGACAGAGTCTCGCAAACTGTTCGGCGAGGTCGATCCTGCCGCGCCGGGGGCCCAAGTGGACCCAGCCCTGCTCGGCGAGGCTCCTCGCCGAGTCGATCCTGCCGCGCGGGGGCTCTAGCTGCCGCAAGCGACGTGACGTCCAAATCCGCCGGTCGATCCTGCCGCGCGGGGGCTCTAGGCTTGGCCGGTCTACTCCGCCGAGCCGTTGATTAAGCCTGGCCGGTCCACTCCGCCGAACCGTCGGCGAATTCCTGCCGTTTCCATATGGGCAGGCGGAGCTTGACCTGCTCGATGACGGCCTCGAGGACGCGCAGCGCCTCCTTCCGGTGGGAGGCTGAAACCGCTGCGCCCAGTGCGATCTCGCCCACGCGCAGACCGCCTGTGCGGTGGAGCACCGCGATCTTGCACGCCCCGCTTCCCGCGGCGACGTCGGCGGCGATCTTTCGAACGACGTTTCCGGCTTCGGGGTGCGCCTCGTAATCGATGGAAACCACCGGCCGGGCGTCGTCGTGATTGCGCACCTGCCCGCAGAATGTGACGACTGCGCCCGCGCTTGGATCGTCCACGGCGGCGGCGAGGGCCTCCATGTCGATAGGCTCGGCGGTGACGCCGGCGACGATCGCCTCGGCGTCGGAGCCGTCGCTGCGGCCTCGATTCTGAATGGCTATCGTTGCGGCTTTGTGCGGCGCGGGATGGTCGCCGTCAGCAAGCTGGTCGACGATGTGGCCCAGAAGGGGGCCGACGGCGGCGACGGCGTCGCGCACGCCGCCCGTCGATCCGGGCGCGTTAAGGATGAAAACCCGGCGTCCGTCCCCCTCGATGACGCCAGCCATGCCGCGGGAGAGGGCGGCGGTGGGAACTCGGGGATTGTCCCGCAGAAGGTCTTCGACGCCGATGAGCCTGCGCGCGAGCAGCGGCTCGGTCGCCTCCGGCGTGAGGTCGCGGCTGGTGATTCCCGTGCCGCCCACGGTGAGGATGGCGTCCGCCCCCGAGTCGGCCGCCTCGCGGATCGCCGCCTGCACCGATTCGACGCCGTCGCGCACCACCGCGGGCCCCTCGACTTCGCCGAAGTCGGCGAGAAGCCGAACGGCGAGCGGGCCGGAAACGTCCTTGCGTTGCCCGGAAAACGTGCGGTCGGAGACTGTTATGACGGCGATCCTCATGTGGCACGAGTTTAATCGATGCGCGCATTCCGCTTCGCATCGCGGATGCAGGCTGTGTCCGCTCGCGCCCTCTGCGATGCCCTTCGGCACGGCGCGCCGCCCTTCTCCATTGCCTCGCGCAAGGCGATGCCCGATCAGTAAAGGCGATGCCCGATCAGTATTGGCGTGCCGCAATGTTGGCTCGATGTGCCACGAGATTGGCTTGGCGTGCCACAACATCGGCTCGCTGCGCCATAGGTCGGCTCGCCGGCAGAGGCTCCGCCTGCTGCGAATATCCGCGTGCTGCGACGCTCAGCGGTACCATGGCGGTATGAGTCTTCGCCCCGCAGTCGAGCCTGAAAGCGTGCTCGACAATCGCCAGCGCACGCGGTATTCGCGCCAGATTCTCCTCCACGGCGAGGACGGCCAGGCCCGTTTGGCCGCGGCGCGCGTGCTGGTCGTCGGCGCTGGCGGGCTCGGGTCTCCCGCGCTTATGTACCTCGCCGCCGCCGGCGTGGGGACGATCGGGATCATCGACGACGACGTCGTCGACCTGTCTAACCTTCATCGGCAGGTGATTCACGATTCGACCGCCATCGGGACGCCCAAAGCGGTTTCCGCCGCGGCGAAAATCGAGGCGCTCAACCCCGACGTCGACGTGATCGTGTACCCAGAGCGGCTCACGGAGGAAAATGCCGCCCAGCTGATGTTCGGCTACGACATGGTGTTGGACGGAAGCGACAATTTCTTCACCCGCTACACGGTGGACGCCGCGTGCTCCGAATTGTCGATTCCCGAAGTGTGGGGGTCGATCCTTCGATACTCGGCGCAGATTTCGGTGTTTTGGACGGGCGGACGGGCGCGGCAGTTCGGCGTCAAGGAGCCCGGCGTGTGTCTGCGCGACCTCTTTCCGAGCCCGCCGCCCGCCGGGGCGACGTCGAGCTGCGGAGAGGCCGGCGTGATTGGGAGTTTGTGCGGCCAGGTCGGCTCGATCATGGCGGGCGAGGCCGTCAAGCTCATCACCGGCGTCGGCAAACCTCTTCTGGGAACCGTGCTGGCGCTAGACGCCCTGAACAACCGATATGAGACGATTTCCCTGGTTGGCAGGCCTGACAGGCCGGCGCCCCTGAAAGGAGAACGCTTGATGAATGCATGCGGCGTTCCGGGCTACTCGGAAAGAGGCGGGCTCGGGTCAAATGCGTTTGGCTCAAATGGGCTTGGGTCAAATGCACCTGGGTCAAATGCGCCTGGATCGCACCTGGCCGAACCTGGCGCCCATTGGCCGCAGGGGTCAGAATTGGACGCGTGTGCAACCTTGGGGCCGGGAGCGGCTGCGCCGAAAGCGCGTGGGTCCGCGTTTGACCCCTCCGAAACGTGGGTGCCCGGGGCGAGCATGCAGGGGGCTGGTGAGCCAGGGCCGGGCGAGCTGGAGTTCGATGCGTCCGAAACGTTGGTGCCGGGAGCGGGTGTGCCGAGGGTGCGCGAGCCTGGATTTGATCCTTCCGAAACGTGGGTGCCCGGGGCGGGTGAGTTCGAAATCCGCCAGTCTGAGTTTGATGTGTCTGAAACATGGGCGCCCGGAGCGGGTGCGTCAAAGGCTCCTAAGCCTGAGTTCGACGCTTTTGAAAGGTTGAGTTCCCAAGAGAGTGGAACAGGGTCATTTGCCTTTGAAACGAATGCCCCGGAGGCGCGAGTTTCGGAGCGGGGCGACGCGGCAAAGGCTGCTGCGCCCGAATCAGGCCCGGCTAGATCAGCCCCGGCTAAATCGGGCCCGGCCGAATTGGGCTCGACCGAATCGCGTCCAGTCGAGTCAGGCGTGACGGGATCCCGTGCGCCTGACTCGGACGACGTCGATTCGAGCTTGCCTCAGGTGCGCGTCTCGGAGCCGAGCATGTTTGGGCCAAGTGCGCCGGGGATGCCTGCGCCTGAGACGAATGCGTCGGAGGCGCGCGCTTCTGAACCGGGTGCGGCTCAGTCCAAGCCGAGGAGGGCCCAATCCCGAAGCGCGATTCGGCCTGGACCGGGTGCGCCTCGATTTAGGCGGGGCGCGGCCGTGTCAAAGCCGGGGACTGCTCAATCTAAGCCGAGTGCGGCCGTGTCTGAAACAGATGCGCTTCAAACGAAACCGGGTGCGGCTCAGACTGAACCAGGTGTGACTCGGCCGCGGCCACGTGCAGCTCAACCTGACTTAGGTGCAGCTCAACCTGAGCCGGGCACGGTCGCGCCAAAGCCGGGTGTGGCCCGGCCTGGTGGGGATGATGTGGGCGTGCCGGAGGCGAATGTGAGGGAGGTGGCGGTCAGGCTCGCGCAGGGGGCGAAGATGCTTGATGTGCGCGAATCCCACGAGCGCGCGATTTGCGCGATCCGGCCGTCGACGCACATTCCGCTCGCCGACGTCCTGGCCGACCCGTCTGCTGCGGCGAAGAGACTTCCCGAGGGGCCCGTCTACGTCTACTGTTTGGGCGGGGTCCGCTCGATGCAGGCGGCGAAGGCCCTCGCCGCCGAGGGCGTTGAGGTGATCAACGTTGCGGGAGGCCTGAAACAGTGGTGGCTTTACGTCGATCCGTCGATGCCGCGCTACTGACTTCCGGCTGCCAATGGTCGCAGGATAACCAGATCCCGACGGCGCAACTTGCTGACTTGTTCAAGCAGGGACGCGTGACGCTCGCAGTCTGACAGTGGGGCTGCAGATAGTGCGTCTCAGCTGTTTGCCGGCAGTCCCGCCCGCGGCAGTGAACGTGGGACGGCCGTGGCTTCATGTCTGATGAATCGGTGCGTCCGCGAAGTGCCGCCAAGGGAAAACGGCGGATGCCTCCTTAGCTTCGCGCCTCGGCGGCCGCCCAAGGCCGTCCGTGTCCAAATGGTGAGAGGGCTCGCAGTGGAACGACTTCTGAAGGCATAATTCTCATAGATGGAAAGGGTGCTTAAGCGAGGCCGCTCCAATGAATACGTAGGCGTCATTTAGAGAATGTTATATTGTAGCAATCTTGTTTGAGTTAGTCCTGCAGGTTGGCGAAATTGTGCTAAGCAAAAGTCTTTCGAAAAAAGGTATTGATTGCCGTTGGGGTGGGTGGTAGGTTGTTCTTATCCAACGAAAAGTTGGGTCACGCATATCGATATGGATCACGTAAACAAACAACAACCATGGAAGGGTCGCCATCATGGCTTACGATCCAAAGAAAGAATATGATTATGCAGATGTCCCAGAGCTGGTCGGCTATCTGAAGCGATCAGCCATCGACGCCTACATGATGACGGGGCCCGGAGCGCTTGTGCGGCGGTGCTCCATTGAGGAGGACAAGTACGTTATATCCATTTCCAGACCGCCCGAGGGTGTCATGCGCATTAAAATTGCGCGACCCGCGGCGAGCGGCAAAGGAGGAGGTCATGAACTTGAATCGGAGTGGACCGCGAGCCAAATGAGTTATACCGCTGAGTTTGACAGCGTTCGCGGATGCGTGGACAAAATCGTTGACCCTTGGAAAGAACTTCCCGATCCTAAAGATGTCGACAATGAGATCGAGAAGTGGATAACCGCCGTAAGCCCGCTTGCGAAAGATCCGCAGACAGTTGGCAATAAGTCCACCGGCGGGGGAACGATCTTTACCAACCTTGACCAGGCTGGAAAAGCTTTAGGGAACATGAGTGGCGAAGTTATCCATAAGGTTGAGACTTTTGTGGCTAAGCTTGCCAGCGTCACCGGAGGTCTTCATGACAAGACAATGGTGCTTGGCGGAGCACTGAACTCCGAAATGAAGATGTTCGAAGAAACGCGCGCTTCCGTGGTTAAGGCTCTCCAACAGGGGATCAAGGTCTTGGATGCCGTGGCGTTGAGTGAACGGGAAGGCTTCAAAATGGTTCTTGAGATCGTTTCGGCCACAATTGATGCAGCACTTATATTTACAGCACCAGAGGTTGTGATAGAGAGAAAGCTTCTTCAAACTTCATCAAGAGCACTTCAAACTCTTAAATCGTCTCAAGATGCGATGGTTGACGATGAAAAAGTGGATAGCTATGATTCGGCGATAAGCCAGCTCGAGAGTGCTTTCGAAGCAATAAATAAGAGCGTGACAAAGGCGGAAAAGGGGGTGGAGGGTATGCTAATCGGCAATCTGGATTCGATGTCGCAGAGTGACCATAGAAAATATTATGACGTGACGATGGACCCTATCGATTCGAGTGCGATAGAACCGGCTCCTGAGTTGAATGTGGACTACGGAAAAGCGAAAGGCGTTTGCCGCAAATTTGGAGATGTGCGCACAAGCGTGATCGAAGCTAAGGACAGTCTGCCTCGCGTTTCGATGTTTACGTGTCTTCTGAGAAGCGGAGTCATCGGCATCGGTTCCTATGGTCCGGCGCACGCATTCTCCGATCTGAATGTGCGCATAGAGAAGCTGTTAAAGAACCTCGCCGACGACATTGAGAACGAGGCGAAGAATTTCGACCTGGCTGTCGAAGCAATCGTCAGCCAGGACGCACAGGCGCGAAGCCGACTCCAGGAAACCGTGGATTACATTAAAGGCAATCCAGGTGACCCTTGGGCGGAATCGAAGCCTGCTCCGCAACGAGTGAAAGGAAACACAATTGTCTAAGAAGGCCTATCTGATTACGCGGAGCGCCGTTGCTTTGGCGGCGGTCGCCGTGTTCTTCTGGCTGTTTCTTGTTCCGCCTTCGATTGAGTCTGGGACCGGAAACACTTACTCGTCTTGTCACCCTGTTGGCTGGAACTTTTCCGACGATCTGGACCCGTTGGTCAATGATTCTTTTGACGTCGAGAGTCCAAGCAAGGTCCAGAAGTATCTCGACGGCGCCATTGCATACAAGATGGAGGCGAACGAGAGAATAAGGAGGGATATTCAACGGCTTTGCCATGAGGCGCGTCTGGAGCGCAGTGTGCTGATCGTTTCCTCGCTGATCGTCTTTGCCGTCGTCTTCTTGTCGGTTCCCAAGCCCAAACCTTCGAGCGACAGGGAGCCTTCGAGCGACAACGGGTCTTCGGGAGAGAGCAAATCGTTGAGCGGCGACAGCTCGTTGGGTGACGGTGGACCTTCGATCGGTGTCGGATCGTCAAACGGCAAAGCGGAGAGCGAGCCGTTCAACGACGAGCCTAAGCCCGGAACGGTCCAGGCCTGAACACCTGTGAGGGACATCCCCGATGGCAAGACGGACCGAAGAACGGTGCGAGGTTGAGCAGGGGTCTGGGTCGCCTGTCAAAAAGACGCTGTCTTAAGCTCTCGGGAAGCTGGCCTAAATCCAAGGCGGCAGAAAAGCCGAAGAGAGAACCTCGAGCGGAGTTTTCAGAACTTTAGGGGTTGGCACTCAGAGCTTCTGGGAGGCGGTATCGCTTATTCCTGAAATATCGTCCGTAAATATCGTCCGTTTGGCTTAAGGAGGTGGTCTATGGAGTTTGAGGCTAACCCCTATAACCCCGTGGCGGGAACCGAAGGCTGCTCGCGTCGCCAAAGGAAGGAATCAAATTGTCTAAACCGGTTTATCTGGTGGTTCGGACGCTTGTCGCTCTTGTGGGTTTCGCGGCGTTCTTCTGGCTGTTCCTCACGCCTCTTTCGATAGAGTCCGGAACAACTGACAACGTGTACTCTGGATGCCACCCTGTCGGTTGGAACTTCAACGGCGATTACCGTCCCTTGCATGACGATTCCTTCGACGTCGAGGACTATGACGCGGTCAGAGAGTACGTCGGCTATAAGTCGCAAAAGCCTCTCAGCGACGACATTAAGAAGGGAATACAAGAAGCCTGCGAAGAAGCGCGCCATGAGCGGGGCATCGTCAGTGTCGCAGTGTTGACGTTCTTCGCCGTCATCTTCGTATCGGTTCCGAAGCCTCGACTCCCAAAAGGAAGCGCGGACGGCGAATCGTCTAATGCCGAACGGCAGCTCAAAGTGTCTGGCAAGGAGGTAAAGCGTTGAACTATCGGAAGCTGAGCCGACAAAGGCGGTTGTGGGCGAAATGCACACCAAAGTCAGCCCGCCAATCAAGCGGAGGAGACCAAAATGTCTAAGAAAGCCTATATGATTAAGCGGAGCGCCGTTGCTT
>NZ_DBHHEV010000103.1:0-7752 GCF_057238965.1 Peptidiphaga sp. | reverse complement strand
GGGAGGGGGGGGAGCCGTGGATGGGGAAGGGCGGGGGGTCGAAGCGCGGCGTGCCGAAGGCCATCATCTCGATGGCGCAGCACGCCAGGCCCATCGTCACGGGCCACTGCGAGTTGGTCACAGCCCAGTTGGCCACAGCCTCGACAGACGTGAGGAAGACCCCCTGGGAGCCGGCGTCGTGAGGCTGCGCCCCCGTCGATTCCGCGCGTGTTCGTCTCAATCCCATGTGCGCTCCTCTCAATCCCACTCGAGCCCGCCGCGGCGCCACTCGTAGACGAAGGGAACGGCGATGAGGAAGACGAAGCTCAGCATCGCGACGACGCCGAACAGGCCGAGCTTGTGGAACGAGACCGCCCACGGATAGAGGAAGACGACCTCGATGTCGAAGACGATGAACGTCATCGCCGTCAGATAGTACTTGACCGGGAAGCGCCCGCGCCCGCTGGCCGCGGGCGTCGCCTCCACGCCGCATTCGTAGTTTTCGAGCTTGACCCGGTTGTGCCGCTTGGGGCCGAGGAAAGAGCTCATGACGAGGCCGCCGATCGAGAGCGCCGCGGCCGCGGCGATCATGACCAGCAGAGGAACGTAGGGGTTCATCCGCGCACCTGCTTTCTTGCCTTCATCTTCGCGGCCGCCGCCTGCCGGGCCGCCGTCTTGGTCGTTTTCATGCTTTCGGGGCCGCCTTCGCCAACGCCGAGATGAGCCGGTCCGTCCAGTCGCCTCCGCGGCGGTCGTAACAGTCCGAGAGCAGCCTCATGACCAGGCGCATGAGCGTCGGCCGCGGCAGGCCGCGGGCGACGCACAGGTGCATGATCTTAGGGCGCTCAATGAGGCGGGCGAAGGCCCGTCCAAGCGAGTAGTATCCGCCCAGCTCCTCCCGCATGGCCGCCGGATAGGCCGCAAGCGCCCTGTCTTTCGCTGTGATCGTGGGGCGCGAGTGCGCCTGGGCCACGGCGTCGGCCGCGAGCCGGCCCGCCTGAAGCGCGTAGGCGATCCCCTCTCCGTTGAACGGCGAAACCATGCCGCCGGCGTCGCCCACCAGGAGCAGCCCGTCGGCGTAATGCGGCTTGCGGTTGAAGGCCATGGGCAGAGCGGCGCCGCGCAGCCGGCCGACCTGGTTTTCTTCCGTGAATCCCCATTCGGACGGCGCGTTGGCCATCCACGCCTTGAACATCGCGCGGTAGTCCAGCCCCGTGGCCTTAGCCGTCGAGGAAAGCGATCCGAGGCCCACGTTGACGATGCCTCCGGCGAGCGGGAAGATCCATCCGTAGCCGGGCATGAGATCGGATTTTCCGGGCTTGCCGTTCCACAGCTCCAGGTGGGACTCCATGACGGAGTCCGCCGAGCGCGGCGAACGGAAATACGTCCGGTAAGCCACTCCCATGGGCCGGTTCATCGCCTTCTCCCGGCCGACCGCAGTCGCCAGGCGGGCGGAGACTCCCCCGGCGTCGACGACGACGGGCGCTTTGAAGGCAAGCGGCTCGCGTTCGGCCGACTTCGCCTCGACGCCGACCACCCTGCCGCTGCGCTCGTGCAGAATCGGGCCGACGACGGTGACGTTCTCGTGCAAGACCGCCCCGGATTCCCGGGCTTTCGCCGCGAGCGCGGCGTCGAGCTCCGCGCGCGGGCAGGCGAGGCCGAAATTGGGCAGGGAGGCCGTCTCCGGCCAGGGCAGCTCGATCGTGTGGCCGCCTCCGACCGCGCGAAGGCCGGTGTTGCGGGCCCAGCCGCTCGTGTCGACGCCCATGCGGACAAGCTCGGCCACGGCGCGGGGCGTGAGGCCGTCCCCGCAGACTTTGTCCCGCGGAAACGTGGATTTTTCGAGAAGCAGCACCCTGAGGCCGGCCATGGCGAGATAGTGGGCGGTCGACGAACCGGCCGGCCCCGCGCCGACGACGACGGCGTCGGCTTGCATATCGCCCTTGTCCATTGGTCTCAGTTCCTTTGTGCGCTATTCGGCGCCACAATCCTATGCTGTGAGCCAATGCACCGAGAACGGAAAATACGTAACATTCGTCTTTCGATATTGAAAAACGGCGGAATCATAGGGCTTGGCCTTTCGTCCCACGCGCCGATGACGAGAAGATCACACCCCGGGAGCGCGGGCTAGCATCGGCCGAACGGCCCTGTGAATCGCGACGATGCCTCCCGTCAGATTCCGGTATGCGACCGAACGCCACCCGGCGTCCTGGATCATTCGGGCCAAATCGGCTTGATCAGGCCAGGCGAGAATCGACTCGCCCAGGTAGTCGTAGGCCGATTCGTCTGAGGAGAACGCCTCTGACAGCGCGGGGACGACCGAGCCCAAGTAGAAGGAATACAGCCTGCGCATCGGCCCCCACACGGGGGTGGAGAACTCTGCGATTGCCAGGCGCCCGCCGGGTTTGGCCACGCGCAGCATTTCCTTCAGGGCCTTGCGCGGGTCGTTGACGTTGCGCAGCCCGTAGGACATCGTGACGACGTCGAAGGCCCCGTCGGCGAAAGGAAGGCGCATGGCGTCGCCTGCCACGCAGGGGATCTCGGGGCGGCGCCGGCGGGCTTCGGAGAGCATGCCCAGGGAGAAGTCGCACGCGACGGCGGATGCCCCGTTTTCGGTGTAGGAGGCCGTGGACGTCGCGGTTCCCGCTGCGAGGTCGAGGACGCGGTCTCCCGGCCCGGCCGCCACCGCCGCAGCCACGGCGGCCCGCCAGACTCTGACCTGGCCGAGGGAGGCGACGTCGTTCATAAGGTCGTAACGGGAGGCGACCTCGTCGAACATCCTGGAGACTTCCCCGGGTTTCTTCTTCAGACTCGCGCGGCGGTTTGCCATCCCGTGCGTCCCCTTTCTTCGCCTCGCGCCTCTTCTCGGCGTTCTTGGCGATGCGTCTCGTTTTCCGCCATGGGCTTTCCTTCGCCATGGATTTCTTGTCAGGGCGACTCGCATTCTACTAGCCCCTTTCGGAAGACCCGTCCGCGCACGGCAGGCCCGCCCACGTTCTCACACCAAGCCCGCCGCCCTTCTCACACCAAGCCCGCCGGCTTTCTCACACTAAGCCCGCCCGCCTTCGCACGGCAGCCCGCCGTCCTTCTCACACCAGGCCCTCCGGCTTTCTCACGGCGCGCAGGCTCCCGGCGCCCTCAAGCCTTACGCCTTAAACTTTCATCCATGGACGAATTCCCTCCGCTTCCGGCGACAGTCTCCGAGACCTTCGACCCCGAGCACTGGCGCGACGTCGTCGGACTCGACCTGCAGGACATCACCTATCACCGCGGAGTCGAACGCACTCGGGGGGCCGACGGCGCCGTCGCCGCATGCACCGACCTCCCCGTCGTCCGCATCGCCTTCAACCGCCCCGAGCTGCGCAACGCCTTTCGGCCCGAAACCGTCGACTCTCTTTACCGCGCGCTCGACCACGCCCGGCTCGACCCGTCCGTGGGCGCCGTCGTCCTCACGGGCAACGGCCCGTCCCCCAAGGACGGCGGGTGGGCTTTCTGCTCTGGAGGCGACCAGCGCGTGCGCGGACGCGACGGGTACAGGTACGAAGGCTTCGCGAACGGCGGGGCAGGGTCCGACGCCGAGACCTCGTCGAACGGGCGCGCGCCCAGCGGGCGCCCATCCGGCGGGCGCCCGTCCAACGGCAGACTGCACATCCTCGAAGTCCAGAGGCTCATCCGGAACATGCCGAAGGTCGTCATCGCCGCGGTTTCGGGATGGGCCGCAGGCGGTGGACACTCCCTCCACGTGGTCTGCGACCTGTCCGTCGCCTCGCTCGAACACGCCCGCTTCAAGCAGACGGACGCGAACGTCGGGTCGTTCGACGCCGGCTACGGCTCGCAGCTGCTCGCCCGCCAGGTGGGTGACCGCAGGGCCCGGGAGATCTTCTTCCTGGCGCGGCCCTATTCGGCGGAGGAGGCCGTAGCCTGGGGCGCGGCCAACGAGGCGGTCCCCCACGCGGAGTTGGAGGATCGCGCGCTCGAGTACGCGGCAACCGTGGCGCAGAAGTCTCCGCAGGCCATCCGCATGCTCAAGCTCGCCTTCAACGCGGCCGACGACGGCATCGCCGGCATGCAGGCCTTCGCGGGCGAGGCCACCCGGCTCGCATACATGACCGAGGAGGCCCGCGAGGGGCGCGACGCCTTCCTCGAACAGCGCTCCCCCGACTGGTCGCCCTTCCCTTACTATGCGTGAGGCCGATTGCCATGAGTGAGACCGACGTGAACCCCTCCCACAGCTCCCCCCGCCTTCGCGCAGTCGCGGGCGGCACGAGCCCCGCCTCCCGCGAGCGCACCCTTGACGTCGCCCGGCGGCTCGCTTCCTTCCGAGACAGCCCGTCCCGGAAGCCCGACCCGTCCGGCCAGCCTCATCCCCCGACGATGCTGACGGACGAATCGCTCGTCCATGGCGGCAATCCGGTTGACGCCGCCTTCGCTTGCGGCCCAATCCCGCCCGAAACGGCTTTAATTTTGCGAACTTCGGGTTCGACGACGGGCGTGGGAAGCCTCGTGGCGGTCTCGTGGGACGCCCTTTTCGCCTCCGCCGAGGCGACCGAGGAGGCCCTCGGCGGGCCCGGACATTGGGTCACATGCCTGCCTACCAACCACATCGCCGGTTTTCAGACCCAGTTCCGTTCGGCCGTTGCGGGCCTGACCCCCATCGACGCCGGGGCCGGCCGTCCCGAAGACCTCGCGCGGGCCGCTGACTTTGACGGCAAGTCTGCGCCCCTTTACGCATCGCTCGTTCCCACGCAGCTCAGGCGCCTTCTCGCCAGCTCGGCCGCGCGGGCCGCCAGGCGCTTCGACGCAATCCTCGTGGGAGGGGCCGCCGCAGGCGCCAGGCTTCTGGAGGCCGCCCGGGCCGCGGGCCTGAAAGTCGTCACCACGTACGGAATGACGGAAACCTGCGGCGGCTGCGTGTACGACGGCCGCCCCGTCGGTGACACCCGCGTCGCCGTCGAAGAGGGCCGCATCGTCTTGTCGGGCTCCGCGGTGGCGCTCGGATACGTGGGCGGCCCCGGCTTCGCCGGGACGTTCCGCACGAGCGACGTCGGCCGCCTGGAGGCCGGCCGCCTCACCGTGCTCGGGAGGATCGACGACGCAATCACCACGGGCGGCATGACGATCATGCCCGCCGTCGTCGAGGAGGCTCTCGCGCGCAGCAGGGCGGGCGAGAGCGTCGTCGTCGGAATCGACGACGCCGAATGGCGCGAGATCGCCGTGGCCGTCGTCGGCGCGACGGGGCTTTCCCGGCCGACTGCGTCCAAGATGCGCAAGGCGATCGCCGAAGAGCACGGAAAAGCCTATGTTCCCAGGCTGTTTCTCAGCTTTTCGGATCTCGGGCTTTCGGATTCCGGGCACTCGGACTCTGGGCTCTCAGAGTCGGAGCCGTCGGATCCCGGGCTCTCAAACGCCGGCTCCGGAGGCCTTCCGCTGACTGCATCCGGCAAGCCGGACAGGCGCGCAATCCGCGAGCTCGTCCGCCGCGCCTTGGACCGCCGTTCCCCCTCTTCGTGACACCGCGCCTCAGACCGCGGGCCCCGTTCACGCAGAACCCGACTTTGAACCGCCGGCCCAGTTCTCGCGGAGCCTCGCCCCGTTCTCGCAGCGCGGCGCGCCAGAACGCGACGAACCGCCGGTACCATGGCTCCGTGGCGGTTTCAGATTGGATCGAAGGGGCGCGCCCGAAGACGCTGCCCGCAGCGTTGGCCCCCGTCATGGCCGGGACGGCAGTGGCGCTGCACGCAGGCGAAGCGTCCCCCGTTCGCGCCGGGCTCGCGGCCGTTCTCGCCCTCGCGCTGCAGGTGGGGGTCAATTTCGCCAACGACTATTCGGACGGCGTCAGGGGGGCGGACGCCGTCCGCTCCGGCCCGCCGCGGCTGACCGGCGGCGGCAAGGCGTCCCCCGGCACGGTCAAGAGCGCCGCGTTCGCAGCCTTCGGAGTCGGCTCGGCGGCCGGCCTCGCTCTGGTGGCGCTGTCCGGCCAATGGTGGCTGCTTCTCGTCGGCGTCGCGGCCCTCACAGCGGCTTGGTTTTACACCGGAGGCAGCCGCCCGTACGGATACATGGGCCTCGGGGAGGCGTTCGTCTTCGTCTTTTTCGGGCTCGTCGCGACGGCGGGGACGACTTACACGCAGGCGCTGTCTGTCCCCTGGCAGAGCTGGCTCGCGGCCTGCGCCGTCGGCTCGGCGGCCTGCGCGCTGCTCATGGTCAACAACATTCGCGACATCCCGACCGACGCCGACGTCGGCAAGAACACCCTCGCGGTCCGGATCGGCGACAGGCGGGCCAGACGGGCTTTCGCCGCCTTGGTCTCTGTGCCAGTCGTCACACCCCTCGCATTGATCGGCGACCTCGGCCCCTGGGCCGCCTTGGTCGCCGCGCCAACCGCCCTCTTTGCCTGGCGCGCCGCCTCGCCCGTGCTCGCAGGCGCCGGCGGACGCGATCTGATTCCCGCCCTCCGCACCGCGGGCCAGACGGAGCTCGCCTTTGGCGTAACTCTCTTTCTGGCTTACGCGGGGGCCGTTTACCTACACTAAGTTCCATGCCGCGTGTCATGCTTGCTATCACGATCGTCGCCCTTTGCATCTACGGGATCATCGACTGCGCTCGCACGCCGAAAGAGTCGATGCCGGGGCGCCTGCCCAAGCCCGTCTGGATCGTCGTCTCTTTGATTCCGGTCGTCGGCGCTCTCCTGTGGCTTCTCCTCTCGTGGCCGATCAAGCACCCGAACGGCTTTGGAACGATCGAGATCGGACGGGCACGTCCGCGCAAGCCCGAGCCCGAGGGTCCGATCGCCCCCGACGACGACCCCGAGTTCCTCGCCAAACTCGACGCCCGGAATCGCTTCGCCGAGTGGGAGCGCCAGCAGGCCAAGGCGGAGGGCGAATCCGGGGACGGCGGCGAGCCCGGCGGCAACGACGCAGGCAAAGACTCCGCCGGCAAAAGCTCCGGCGGCAGCCCCGACCGCGACTTCAAGCGGCAGAAGACCTCGAAAGGCAAAACTTCCGAAGAGGACGGCCCTTTCCCTTCGCAGTTCGACGATCTCGATGCGGAACTCCGCAAGTTTCTAGACGACGAGGGTTCGCAGTCCGCTTGACGGACGAACTAAATCCTCGACGCCAGGGCCCGGGCGGCCCGGCGTCGAGCAATCCCTGGGCCGAACGCGCCCCGCACCAGACAAACACGAAACCTCACCGACTGGTTGTGTGAAGTGCTGCCCGGCGTGCCGAATCAAGGCTTCGAAAAGGCTTAGAATCTGACGGCAACGACGAGAGGGGACGACGTTGATCGAGGTTTCCGCCGAACAGGTGCTCGCATGGCGGCTACACAGGCAGTGCCTGGAACCTTTGACGGACGCAGGCCCTGTTGAGATCGTCGGACGGCTTTGCGGAGTGCAGGCGCAGGTGGCTTCCGCCGCTGAGACCGCTGTCGCCTTACGACAACGCAACCCGCGGCCTGAAGGGGTCAAGCGCGCGTACTCCGACCGCTCGCTTGTCAAGACTTGGGCGATGCGCGGAACGCTGCACGCGATGCGGTCTGCGGACGTAGCGGAGTACCTGTCGCTGCTGGCCGGCGCTCGTACGTGGACCAAGCCCGCCTGGTCACGGCACTTCGGCGCTACGCCAGAGGAGGTCGATCAACTGACGGAGTTTGTCGCCGACCTCCTTGACGGTCAGGCGCTGTCTCGCGATGAGCTGGTGAGCGAACTGATTCAGGACAAACGGTTCAAGGGGATGGAAGAACAACTGCGCTCCGGGTGGGGTGCTCTGCTCAAGC
>NZ_DBHHEV010000102.1:7715-7943 GCF_057238965.1 Peptidiphaga sp. | reverse complement strand
CGAGCTGCCACTGAGTGGCAACTCCGCTTGCGTCGGTAAGCACCCGGCACCAGAAGGTGCATTGAGACACTAGGCATATCTAGCGAAAGAGATGCTTTCGACAGTCGGTAAGCACCCGGCACCAGAAGGTGCATTGAGACGCTGCTGGCCCGCCCCAGTGGTAGCTCGAGCCGTCAGTCGGTAAGCACCCGGCACCAGAAGGTGCATTGAGACGCCAGCACGACGGCA
>NZ_DBHHEV010000102.1:0-7705 GCF_057238965.1 Peptidiphaga sp. | reverse complement strand
TTAAGGAAAAAGTGGGCGTGGACCTTGCGCGAACCAGCTTCGAGTGACATCTATGGTTGGAACGCATGGAGTCCACTACCAGATGCCGCGGTAGAGCCCCACTTCATCGAGAGTCACGGCGGTTCCCAAGAGTTCAGCGCGGCCAACGCATGCTCCGCATAAGGGGTAAACGTGAACCACGTCGTCGGTTTCACTGATGATCCCTTCGATATGCGCGCAAACTGCGCTGAGGTCGTCAGCTTCCAAACGCAGCTGAAAAACCGATTCCTGTATCCGGTACCCCCACCCTTGGAGGTAGGCGGCCAGGCGCGTGCGCCGCCTGTCGGAAGAGATGTCGTAAGCGACAATCGCGGTCATCGCCATGACACGCCCATCCATTCGTAGTCCCGCTCCATGATCGCGCGGCCAAGCAACTGCGCGCTGTGGTGGATGTGTCTGCGCCACGTGCCGGAGAACCCTGGGAGAGCGCCCTTGACGCGGCGCTGAAGCGTCGCTTCATACCCGTCCACCAACGCCTTCTTGCCTTCGCGGTTAAGCCACACCCCCTTGCCGTCGTCGGAAGGCGATGCGTGCTCCGGTCTCAGCCGATGCGAGCGAAGCAAACTGACCACCGTGCGGTCCACAAGCAGGGGACGAAACTCCTCCATGAGGTCAAGCGAAAGGCTGGGGCGTTTGTCGGTCGAAGCGTGCAGCACTCCGAGCGACGGCTCAAGCCCCGCGGCGAACAACGCGGCCGTGCACTCCCCCAGCAGGATCGCGTACCCATAGGAAAAGGCGGCGTTTGCCATATCCTTCGGCGGACGCCTGCTGCGGCACGGAAACGACACTCCCTCCGGCACCAGCCCGGCAAGACAGGCTAAGTAGGCGGAAGACGCCGCCCCTTCAATCCCGAAAATCTCATCAATCGATGCCGCGTCGAAGAGGTCCTCCATCGACGAACGGATCTTCTGGCACGTTTTCCCAACGTTGACGTTCCTGTCCCGACGCCCGATGCGGTGGAGAACATGAACCTGGTTGCGCATCTTGGCCCGAATTAGACTCCGAGCAAGAGGCATGCGCGCCTCGACATCGGCGGCAAACTCCGCCTGCCTCATAAGACGCTGGGCGTTCGCCGTCGAACGCGGCCCGGCAAGCTGGCCCAGATATGTGCCGCGCCGGGAAAGGCAGAGCACGTCGACGTCATTGTACAGCGCCCACGAACGCGCCCCGGCCGAAAGCCCCACGCTCCCGGTCAGCACGATGCGATTGACGGCTCGGCGAGGAATCGAGACGTGAGGCAGCAGATCAACGCCTTCAACGATCAAACGCTCCTTCGACACCCGCACGCACGCGCCGTCGCGGCCTATGTACAGGACGTGATCAGGGTTCACGTCAGGCTTGACGTGATGATGGGGGTCGCAGTTAGGACGACTTCTCGAGAAATCCACACCTAGGTAGCAGAATTCTTCATCGAAACTGGTGAGCAATGACGTCGATCGTTTGCCTGCGCAGCTCGCCGTCGGCGGCGTCCTTTGCCAGCACCGTTCCCCACGCAGCTTTTAACCCTTCGATCGACGTGATTCGATCGAAGGCGCTTCCCGGAACAACCCGCCCTTGGGTGGCCCGGAACGCCTCAGTCACCTGAAGCGGATAGACGGTAGCTCCGAGATGGCGGAGCACAGCAAGAATAGGCTGCCGCCTTCTGAAACCGCGTCCTTGCGATTTTTCTCCGTTATTCATGACAACCCCGTCTCTGGAGTTACATCCGAACGGATAGCCGGACGCTTTCATTATTGCCCGCCGGACGGAGGCACGCAGCCGACTTTGTGCAGAAAACCGGGGTTCAGCCTTCAGCGTATTCGATCACCGCACCCTATCATCTTCCATTGCTAACAATAGGGAAATCCGGCCCGCGCCCAACCAGCAAAGGTCGGGCCGGGCCGAACGATTGCCTTGAGAATACAGCTCACCACACCCCGCTGTACAGGCCGACGTCGTCCAGCGCCGGCGCCGTTCCGAACACCTCGGCGCGCCCGCAGCAGGCCGCGCACAGCGGGTAGACGTGGACGACGTCGTCGGTCTCGCTGATGAGCTTGTCGATGCGCGCGCAAACCTCCGAGAGCTCCTCGTTGCTCAACCGCAGCTGGAAGACGGACTCCTGCATCCGGTACCCCCACCCTTGCAGATAGTTGGCCAGGCGCGTGCGGCGGCGGTTGTTTGCGACGTCGTAGGCCACGATCACCGTCAGCGCCATGACACGCCCACCCAGTCGTAGCCGGGCTCCAAGATAGCGCGGCCGAGCAGCTGCGCGCTGTGGTGGATGTGCCTGCGCCACGGGCCGGCGAACCCCGGCAGAGCGCCCTTGATGCTGCGCTGAAGAGTGGCCTCGTACCCGTCGACCACCGCTTTCTTCCCCTCTTTGGTGAGCCAGACGCCAGCGCCGTCGTCAGACGGGCCCGCATGCTCCGGGCGCAAACGCCGGGACCGAAGAAGCCCGAAAACCATGCGGTCCACGAGCAGGGGGCGGAACTCCTCCATAAGGTCGAGCGAAAGGCTGGGGCGTTTGTCGGTCGAAGCGTGCAGCACTCCGAGCGACGGCTCAAGCCCCGCCGCGAACAGCGCGGCGGTGCATTCGCCCAAAAGCAGCGAATAGGCATAGGAAAGGGCGGCGTTCGCCATGTCCTTCGGCGGGCGCCTGCTGCGGCAGGGAAAAGAGACCTCCGGCGGAAGCAAGCCCGCCACGCACGCGAAGTAGACGTTCGAGGCTGCGCCCTCCATGCCCATGATCTCCTCGATGCTCGCGGCGTCGGGCAAGTCCGCCATGATGCAGCGGATGTCGCGGCACGCCGCTTCCAGCCCGACGCCGCCGATGTGCCAGCCGCCGCCTTTGCTCTCGCCGACGTTTGCGTTCCCGCGAGCCTGCAAGTCGTCGAAACCGGCAGCCGCAGCCGCACTAGCAACGCCGGAGCCGCCGACAGCCTCCCTGGCGCCGCCGCCGGAGGCCGCGCCCGCATTACCGCACACCTCCATCCCGTCGCCCATGGCCGCGCCCGCGCTTTCGACGCCGCCCGCGCTCCCCTCTCTTTCCCTGCGCGCGAGCCTGTGCAGGACGTGGAGCTGGTTGCGGAGCTTGGCCCGCACGATGCTCCGGGCGAGCGGGAGCCGCGCCTCTTCGTCGGCCGCGAACTCCGCCTGCCTCAGGAGGCGCTGGGCGTTTGCCGTCGATCGCGGCCCGGCGAGCTGGCCCAAGTAGGTGCCGCGGCGCGAAAGGCAGAGCACGTCGATGTCGTTGTACAGCGCCCACGAACGCGCCCCGGCCGAAAGGCCGACGTTTCCCGTAAGCACGATGCGGCTCACCATTCGCCGCGGGATCGACATTTGGGGCAGCCCGTCGGGCGCGTCCACGATCAGCCGCTCCTTGGCCACGTGCACGCGGGAGCCGTCCCTCCCGACGTACACGACGTGAACGGGGGCGGCGGCCTCGGCGGACGGCTTGAGCGGCCGGTCCTGCGAATAGTCGATGCCGAGATGGCAGAATCCTTCGTCGAAGCTGGTCATGGCAGTTGCATCCTCGTTGATCGTCAGCCCGCGAGAGCGGACAAGTTCGGATATAAGGGCGAGCCCCTCCACGAGCTCGGAGCGCCCCGGCGCACACATTGCGATTTTGGAGCCGTGGCGTAGATAGGCGAATCCGGCGTCGCACATCGCGTCGTCGACGTCGGTCAAAGCGAGATTCTCCAAAAGAGGGCGAAGCGACGAGCCTTCGAGCATCCCTCGCAGCCTGTCCTCGGCGCCCGGCCGAACGCCTTCGAAGCGCGGCAGGCCGAGCAGGCAGAGGAGGTCTAGCGTGCGCTCGCAAGGCACGCCTCGGCGGAGCGTTTCCAGAGCGTCGTCGAGGTCGACCCCGGATTCGCACCCTTCGATCTCCAAGAGAAGGACGTTCGCGCAGCCTTCGCCTCGCAGGCGGGTGAGGCGGCCGACGACGGCGTCGATTCCGAGCCCGGTGCGCGCTCCGAAAGAGCTCGACGATTGCAGTGCCTCGGCCGCCGGGCCGACGGCAGCCGCAACAGCGCGTTCCACTATGCCGTCCCGCAGCGAGGGAACCCACAGGACCGGCGACGGCACGGCCGGGCCCTGTGGGGATGTCGCTATTCCGGCGGCGGCCCCCAGGCCTCTGCGCAACGGGCCGAGCCTTTCGCGCTTGAGCGGATAGAGCGGGCCCGGCTTGTACAGTCCGGTTCGGAGTTCGGCGGAGAGCCTGCCGAGAAAGACGTCCAGATCGGCCCCTATCTCTTTCGCTTGGCGTCGAAGCTGCTGGTCAAGAATGTCTTCGGCCAGCACCATGTTCCACGCGGCAGCCAATTCTTCGAACGACGTTAAACGCTCAAAGACGCTCCCGAATCCGGAAGCATCCCGGAAGGCAGCTCTGGTTGGCGTTGGCGGGCGGGCCCCGCCGTCGAGGCCCGGAGCGCTCAAGCAGAGTTCCGGAGGCTCTTCGGCTCGTTCGGCAGTTCTTGCGATTTCAAGGATGCGAAGCGGGTAGCGATCCTTTCCGGAGCAGCCCGATCCAGCAAGGATCGGACGACGTCGGAATGACCCGCGCGCTTGCGAATGTAGTGAAGCGTCCATTGCTTTCTAGCCTTTAATAAGTCTGGTATATGTTTCCGCGTCGTTGACGCAGAGGAGCACCCAATCTCCGATCCTGTGTTGTTGATTTTCGATCTGGCGCTTTCGCGTGATTTTGATTTCAGTGTAGACCTGTATCAGTTCTTCCGCTGGCAAAATAGTCATCACTTTGCAGCAAGGAATTCTGGATGCCCAGTAAGACGAAGTTAACTTTGGCGTAGTCGTGAGGTGTCGGTTTTTTGGCTTGGGTTCGTTGGAAGTCGGTGGCGTACTGGCTGGTAGGGGGCGTCGGCGGCGCTGGGTCGTTTTATGGCGGTTTTTCGCGGTTGTGTGGTTTAATTGGACAGGTGCGGGCCGATTCGATGTGGTGCTTTCCAGGTCGGCGGCGATTTCGTTCCGGTAAACGGCGTTGTGGCGCGGTTTTCTGGGGGCGGAGTCGGAAAGCACTGAGCACCAGAAGGTGCATTGAGACCCGATGGTAAAATGCCTGACAGACCACAGGCACAACCGTCGGAAAGCACTGAGCACCAGAAGGTGCATTGAGACAAGGTTGACGAATTTCATAGTATTTTCCTTTCAATAAAGTCGGAAAGCACTGAGCACCAGAAGGTGCATTGAGACCAGATTGATCGCCGACACCTTCCCGACCTGGTACCCAGGCCGTCGGAAAGCACTGAGCACCAGAAGGTGCATTGAGACATCGGCAGACAACCACGCGTCGATCTTCCGCTCAATCCGTCGGAAAGCACTGAGCACCAGAAGGTGCATTGAGACTATTCCTTGGGAATCGTGAGAATGCGTCCCTTTGCTTCGTCGGAAAGCACTGAGCACCAGAAGGTGCATTGAGACAAGACGCGTAGAGTACGGGGCTGTCGTATTGTCAACGTCGGAAAGCACTGAGCACCAGAAGGTGCATTGAGACTTTGTCAGTCACCTTTTCGGTGAGCGGAATTTCTGGTCGGAAAGCACTGAGCACCAGAAGGTGCATTGAGACGGCCTCTTCCGCCGCTTTCAACGCCTCCGCATGCGCAGTCGGAAAGCACTGAGCACCAGAAGGTGCATTGAGACTGGAAAATCACCCGCGACGGAGCCGGGCAGGCGGGTCGGAAAGCACTGAGCACCAGAAGGTGCATTGAGACCTGGCGACGGTGCCCATTCATGGGGGCATGGCGGCGGTTGTCGGAAAGCACTGAGCACCAGAAGGTGCATTGAGACGCGACGGCGTCGAGCTGCTGCGTGACTTTCCACAGCGTGTCGGGTCGGAAAGCACTGAGCACCAGAAGGTGCATTGAGACCGCGATACGCGTCAATGTTGAGGACATCTGACTTGGGGTCGGAAAGCACTGGGCACCAGAAGGTGCATTGAGACTCCGTCGGCGCGTTCGGTGACCCATGGGCTGAGAGTCGGAAAACACTGAGCACCAGAAGGTGCATTGAGACTTCCATATCGGAGTCGATTGCCACAGCCTCAGGAACAGCCGTGTCGGAAAGCACTGAACACCAGAAAGTGCATTGAGACGGACAGATTCGCCCGTCTGAGACGTTTCAGCTCCCCGGTCGGAAAGCACTGAGCGCCAAAAGGTGCATTAAGGCTTTGAGCGAGACGAGGCTCCGCACTGATCGACACAAGTCGAATGGAGCTGGGCACCGGGAGCATGACGCTCTGCGGGCTGCCACGCAAGAACCACGCGGCGTCGGGCGTACGGATTCGCTTCGTCCGACGCCGCCTTGCGGCCAGTAAGCGCAGCGATCAGATCGCTGCCTTCCTCAACGTCGCCCTTGAGACCGATGGTCCGGCGGCGCTTCAGGCCGCACCCGGCGACGTCGCCAAGGCAGCAGGATCGCCAAAGCAAGAGGAATCGCCAGGGCGCGAGAAAAGGAGGATGCGGGACTGGCTCGGGCGCCCATCCGCATTTGGCCGCCTGTCCGCATCTGGCCCCCAGCCGCCCATCCGCATTCGGCCGCTTATCCACATCTGGCCCCCAGCCGCTCATCCGCGCATGGCGACGTCACCAAGGTAAGAAGAAAAGAGTAAGCAGAATTAGCTTGGCCGCTCATTCGCGCATGGCGGCCGGCCTGCAAGAGCCGCCTCGAACGTCGCCTCAATTTTGCCGCGCGTGCCTGGGTCGGCTTGGCTCAGACGCTCATTTGCGCCTGGCCGCCGGCTTATAAGGCGAAACGGTCGGATCGCCGTCGATCCAGAAACGCCAAGGGAAAGCCTCGCCGTCGCCGCCGGGCCCGGCAACGCCGACCCGCGGCCCGCTTCGCACCAGTTCCGCCGGAACGGCGTCGGCGGACCCGGCCAGCTCAAGGCAGATTCGCGAACCCGCACCGCCCAGAAGTTCGCCGTCGTCCTCGCGCGTCAACCCCAGCGCCGACGTCAGCCTGGCCGGCCCGCGCGCCAAATCCCTGTCCTTCCGAGCGGCGGGCCGCCGCCCGCGTGCGACGTCGACGCCCTCCACAACCTCGCCGGCGCGCAGAAGCACCGCGCGCGAAACGCCCTCCGCCCCGCACACGACGTTCACGCAGTGGTGCATCCCGTACGTGAAATAGACGTACACCCGGCCTGCCGCCTCAAACATCGAAGAATTGCGGGCCGTCCGGCCGCGGAAAGCATGCGACCCGGGGTCGATCTCGCCGGCATACGCCTCGACCTCCGTCAGCCGCACGGCCACGGTCCCCTCCGGCGACGCCACCGCCAGCCTCGCCCCGAGCAGCGCGGGGGCGATCGCGACGACGTCGTCGCCCGACAGCAGCTCAACGAGCCCAGGCGCGATTGTGGCCGGCCCCGGGCCGGCGGATTCACGTGGAGTCATGACTCCAGGTTATCGGCCGACCCGCTGCGCGGCTCGCATGGTCGCTTTTCGGTGTTGGCGTCTGGGCGGAATGCGCTAAGCTGAGCCCGGGCGAGTTGCGCGCTAGTCTGAGTACAATCATGAAACTTATGCATCGATTAGCCACTTGGTCAAGGAGAACGAGATGATCGAAAGCCGATTTCGTGTCAGCCGCGCGGCGGGAAATGACGGTGTTTCCGGCGCGTGCGGTCAAGAGCCGGGGAGGGACTCGGGCATACGGCGGCGTCCTAGCGGAAAAGCAACTG
>NZ_DBHHEV010000101.1:1199-8231 GCF_057238965.1 Peptidiphaga sp. | reverse complement strand
CTCGAGAAAGTAGACGGCTGTCGCGGCGAGGGCGCCCAAGAACAGGCCGACCCCGATTGCCGTCGGCATCATTCGTCCATGGCGTCTCAAAATAAAGCGATTGACGGCGGCCTTCGCCCTTTCGGCTGCGACGTTTTCGTCGTCGGCCATGGTCGTTGTGTCGGCGTTGCCGGTCATGGTCTGTGCGTTCGCCTTGTCATTCATGGTCGCGTCCCTTCTGCAAAATTCTGTATGCGGCTGCGGTGTTGGAAGAGAGGGCCATCTTCATGAGCACGTCGGTCAGATGGGCCAGTTCGCCTCCGTCGGAGTGCCTGGATCGGACGTCGTCGGCGTCTCCGCTTTCGACGACTCGCCCGTTGTCCATGAAAATGACCGAGTCGAGGAGACTTTCGACCTCCTCGATCAGATGCGAGGACAGAACGAGGGTGCGCGGGTGCTTTGTGTAGTCCGCGAGGAGGCTCGCGTAAAAGATTTCCCGGGCGACGGCGTCCATTCCGAGGTGGACCTCGTCGAATACGGTCACCGGACATCTGGAGGCCAAGCCCAGCAGTGCGTAAAGGCTTGAGAGCTGGCCGCGGGAGAGCCGCGAGGGCTTCTTTTTCACGTCGATGCGGAACGCCTCGATCAGCTCGTTCGCGTAGTCGCGGTCCCAGTTGGGGCGCGACGCCTCCCAGAGCTCGAGGGTGCGCCGGGTCTTCTCGTCTTCGAGTATGGGGGTCGAATCGCTGACGTAGCAGACGTTTGCCATGAGGCCGGGGTTCTCGTAGACGTGCTGCCCGTTTGCGCGGACGCTTCCGGAAGTCGGGTAGAGGAGGCCGGCCATGAGCATGCCGACGGTCGACTTGCCGGAGCCGTTCCTGCCGAGGAGGCCGGTGATCGACCCCGGTTCGATTCTGAAAGACACGTGGTCGACGACGTTTTGCGAGTGACGCTCGTAGTGGAACGTCAGGTCGGCGACGTCGATGCCGAGGGGGTTCATTGCTTCTCCTTTGTGAGTGTGGCAAGGCTGCTTGCCGCCATGTCGAGGATCTCAGGGGATGAGAGGCCCAGAGCGACGCCTTCGGCGAGGGCGGGCGTCAGGGTCTCGTCGGCGTAAGACTTCTGCCCGGCCTCCTGCAGGCGCTCGTGCGCCCCCTCGGTGACGAACATGCCGATTCCCCTTCGTTTTTCGACGAGGTTCTCGTCGACGAGGAGCGCGAAGGCCTTGTTCGCCGTTGCAGGGTTGATGCGATAGGTGGTCGCGTATTGCGTTGTTGACATGAGCTGGTCTCCTGCCGCAAGAGTCCCCGTGAGGATGCTTCTGCGGATGTCGTTTGCGATCTGCAGGTAGATGGGATGCGAGTCGGAAAAACGCATTGCCTCAACTTCCTTAGTTCTGCGGTTCATTACACTACTAATTAACCATGGAACCGAAGGGGTGTCAAGCTCGATTGGGGAGCGTGTTTTGACCGGCCGGGTTTCCGCGAGAGCGGCTCAACCCGCGAGGGCGCCTCAAACGGCGGCAACGCTTCATTTCTGGCTGCCGGCGCTTCGTTTTGTCCGCGGCGGTGGGGTAGCCTTGACGAGCGGCCGCCTCGTGAGGCTTTCACGCCCCTTGCAAGGCACGAATCTCGCAAAGGGCAAGCCTTAAAGGCCCAGACCTTGTAGAGCGCAAACTTTGCAAGCCGCGCATCTCGCAACGAAGCGACACAAGCGAAAGGAAAGTGTCAATGGCCAAGCCTCGCATTGGTTTGCTAGGCGTCGGACGCATCGGAATCATGCATGCGCGAATCCTGGCGCCGAAAGTCGAAAGCCTCGTCGTCGCCGACGTCGTCCCCGAAAGGGCTCGGCAGGCGGCGGACGAATTGGGCGCCCGGGTCCGCTCCGTCGAGGACTTCTTCGATTCGGACGATCTCGACGGCGTCGTCCTCGCCACGCCCACCGACGCCCACGCACGCCACATCGAAGCCGCCGTCCGCCTGGGCGTCCCGATCTTCTGCGAGAAACCTGTGGCGCTCGACATCGCTTCGACAGAGAGGGCCAACGCCGCGGCCAAGTCCGCCGGGGTCCCCGTCCACATCGGCTTCCAGCGCAGATTCGACGCCGCCTATGCCGCAGCCCGCGAAAGGCTCGCAGCGGGGAAGATCGGGGAGCTGCGAAGGGTCCACATGCACACTCTCGACCAAGCCCCTGCAGTCCGCGAGTTCCTCGCCGCCAGCGGCGGCATCTTCACCGACTGCCTCATCCACGACTTCGACGCCCTTCGGTGGGTCACGGGCCGTGAAGTCGAAGAGGTCTTCGCCTTCGGCACAGATTTGGGGCTGCCCGATTTCGCCGACTTCTCCGACGTGTGCGAAACCGTCCTCGCGCTGCGCTTGACCGGCGGCGCGCTCGCCACCGCGCATTCCTCCCGCTTCAACGGCGCCGGGTACGACGTGCGCATGGAAGTGCACGGCACCGAGGGGACGGACGTCGTCGGCATGGACGAGCGCCTTCCGGTGCGATCGCTCGAACCCGGGGTCGCCTACCCCTCCGGTGAGCCGTGGGTCGACTTCATCGCCCGCTTCGCCGACTGCTACGAGCGAGAGCTCGAGGCGTTCCTCGACGTGGTCGCCGGAAAGGGCGAAGTCCCGTCGACGATCGACGACGCCGTCGCCTCCCTCCGTGTGGCCGAGGCCTGCGCGGCCTCGTGCAGGGAAGGCCGCCCGGTCAAAGTCGCGCGTTGAGCCCCGTTTGCTCCGCCGTCTGGGGCGACGCGCCCTTTTCGCTGCTACCCTTTTCTCTATGCGTTCCACGGCGGCACGCTAGAAGGAGATCGATGAATGGACTTACGGCTCGACGCGACGGCTTTTGACTACTCGTTCGTGGTCGTCTACCTGTTCTTCGTCATCGCCATCGGCGTCGTGACGAAACGCAAGGTCCTCACGAGCGAGGACTACTTCCTCTCAGGGCGTTCGCTGCCCGCGTGGATCTGTGCGCTCGCCTTCCTTTCGGCCAACATCGGCGCAACAGAGCTCATCGGAATGGCGGCCAACGGATCGCAGTACGGATTGGCGACGGTCCACTATTACTGGATCGGCGCGGTTCCGGCGATGGTCTTCCTCGGGCTCATCATGATGCCCTTCTACTACGGGTCGAAAGTCCGATCCGTCCCCGAATACCTCCGGCTTCGCTTCGACCGGCCCACCCACGTCTACCAGTCCGCGGTTTTCGCCATAGCGACGATCCTCGTGGCCGGCATCAACCTCTTCGCCCTCGCGCTCCTCATCAACGTCCTCATCGGCTGGCCTCTGTGGGCCTCTATCATCGCCGCCGCCGGCGTCGTGCTCCTCTACACGACGATGGGCGGGCTGACCGCCACGATGTACAACGAGGTGCTGCAATTCTTCATCATCGTCGCCTTCCTCATCCCGCTCACCGTGGGCGGGCTCATCAGGGTCGGCGGCATCGACGGCCTTCTCGAGACGATTCGCACCCACGAGCTCCTCGGGGAAAACGGGCTGTCCGTGTGGGGAGGGACGGGGCTCGCCAACACGACCAACCCCTATGGAAACTGGATCGCGCTGCTGCTCGGAATGGGCTTCGTCAACTCCTTCGGATACTGGACCACCAACTTCACCGAGGTTCAGCGGGCCCTTTCGGCGAAAGACATGTCGGCGGCCCAGCGCACGCCGATCATCGCGGCGATTCCCAAGATGCTCCTTCCCGCGATCATCATCATGCCGGGCCTCATCGCCGCGGTCCTCATACCCGAGCTTGCCAACGGCAAGCTCTCCCACAATAAGGCGCTGCCCGCCCTCATCGGAAAGGTCATGCCCACGGGGCTCGTGGGACTCGCGCTGGCGGCGCTCATCGCGGCCTTCATGGCCGGCATGGCGGCAAACGTATCGTCCTTCAACACCGTGGTCACCTACGACCTGTGGCAGACCTACATCCGCCCGGGCCGCAAAGACACCTACTACCTCCGCGTGGGCCGCAAACTCACGGTGGCCGGCGTCCTCATCGCCATCGGAGCCGCCTTCATCGCGGCGGAGTTCAACAACATCCAGGATTACATCCAGCTCCTGCAGTCGATCTTCAGCGCCCCCCTCTTCGCCACCTTCGTCTTGGGCATGTTCTGGAAACGCATGAGCGGGCCGGCCGGGCTGTGGGGCCTCGTCGCCGGAGCCGCGGGCGCGGCAGCCGTGCAGATCGGCTACCAAAACGGCTTCCTGGAGTTCAACTCCCAGCAGGCGGCCTCCTTCACCGGATCGGGGATGGCCTTCGTGTTCGACGTCGTCGTGTCCGTCCTCGTCACCCTCAGAACTTCGCCCAAGCCGGTCGAGGAATTGGACGGGCTCGTGTGGGGCCGCACGAAGATGCCGATCAAGGGAAGCCTTCCCGCGCCAGATCTGCACAAGGTCGCGGTCAAGGCCGAGCGTGAGCGCCTGGAGGAGGGACGCGGACTTGCCTGGTGGGAGAATCCTTGGCCGCTGGGCGCCGCCGTCATGGCAGCTCTGGTTCTACTCAACATTTTCGTGGGATGACGGAGGGAAACGATGAGGAAGAAACGCTGTCCCCGTTTTTGGCGCATGGCTTTTTTGGATCTGCGCGCCTGGGTCGCCGCGATGTTTTTCACGTTCGGCGCGATGCTGGCCGTCTACGGGGTGTTCTTCGCCGACGACGAGGATCTGGCGAAGGCCGCCGGAACAAACCTCGACCTGTGGACCGGCGTGGGAATGATCGCCTTTGCCTTTTTCTTCGCGGTTTGGCTTCTCGTCCGCCCGCTTGAGTCCGAAATCGTCTCCGAGGCCGAGCGGCTTGCCGACGCGGCCGAGGGGGCGGCGAATGCGGCTGAGGCAGACGGCGGGGGAGACGCCCCTTCCGGTGCGGCGGAGGAAGCCGCTGACGGCGTCGGCGCCGCGAAGGGTGTTGACGGCCTTTCGGGGGAGGGCCCGCCGGCACAGGGCGAGGCCCAGGATGCCGGCGCCAAAGGCTGAAGCGCCGAGTTGCGCAGGACGCCCGACGGCGCCGGAAGCGCCTGAGAAGGCTCCTGCTGTCAACGTGACATAGAACGTGAACGCGACATAGAAAATGTGTAAAGGCCGTCGATGAGGCAGGTGCAATCTTCGACGGCCTTTTGCCTTGCCCGCCCGGCTTTTGCCCTGCGTCGCCGCCCGGCTTTTGCCCTGCGTTGCCCGCCCGGCGCCCAACGCCGCGGCATTCCGTTCCGCCGGAGCGTTGGGCGCGGCAGCGGCGTCCTCGTCCCTTGGAACTGTCGAGTGCATCCATGGGACTTTTGGGCGAGAAGATTCTGTCTGAATGCTGTTAATTTTTGCTTATGGTCTGGCGTGACGTGCCGGCCGATCTGGACCCTCAGAGAAGAATTGAGTCCATTTCTGCCGTTCACCGCCCCCAATGGCGGGAGACCATAAAACAAGAACCAATTTATGGACGCTCTCCGTCCAAATCGTCTCACATTGCCTTCCAGTCGAGCACAAGCAACGTTTCTTTCCCAATTTTCCGATTTTGGGATTCTTGCTTGTTTTTGCGGGTTTTTGGCGTGCCCTGCGCGCTCGCGAGGAAGCTCTCCTTCGATGTCGAAAGGGACATTCATGCCTTCTCTCACCAGAGGTCTGCGGCGTGCCAGCGATCTCTCCATTTCCCAACGACGCTTCCTTTTGGTGCTCGTTTCCATTGGATCGTCGATCATCTACACTCCGGCCTATCTGAAGAACGTCTTTTACGATCCGCTTAAGGAGGCGATCGGCACATCCAATGCGGGGGTGGGCGAGTTGCTCGGCTACTACGCCATCACCGCGACGGTCTGCTACTTCCCGTCGGGCATCGTCGCGGACAAGATCAGGGTGCGCACGCTGGCGTGGGTCGGATTCACAAGCACGGCGATGCTGACCTACCTTTACGCCATGCTTCCCTCGTTCGCCGTTCTCAGATTCGTCTTCATCGGCATGGGGGTGACGACCATTCTCATCTGGTGGGGCATCCGGTTCAAGCTCGTCAGGCTCATCTCGGAAGAGGACACCTATTCCCGCAACATCGGAATCTCCTACGGGCTCTACGGCGCTGCGGGACTTCTCGTCGGCTTCATCAGCATGAAGATCATCGAGTGGTTTGCAGACTCCGCCGCAGTCGGGATTCAGTCTCTCCTCATCTTCCTCGGCACCCTCATTCTCATTCTCGGGATTCTCTCGTTCTTCTTCATTCCGAAGTTCGAGGGCGAGATCGATCCGACGAAAAAGTCCTTCGACATACGCCAGATTCGCGAGGCATTGAGGAACCCCGTCGTCTGGATTTCGGCCGCATGCCTGTTCTGCGTGTACTTCTTCTACACGGGCATCAACTATACAACCCCGTACCTTAAGAACGTGCTCCTGGCCTCCGCCTCCGTCACGAGCATCGTTTCGATCCTCCGCACCTACGGCATCACCCTCGCCTCCGGACCCGTTTTCGGCTTGCTTGCGAAAGCCGTAGGCTCGCCCTCCAAGGTCATCTTCGGCGGATCGATCGTGTGCGCCGGCGGTCTGTTCATGTTCACGATTCTTCCGGCCGAGCCGAGCGTGGTTTTACTTGTCGCAGTGCTCACCATTGTGCTTGGGTTCATCGCCAACGGCGTTTTCGGAATCGTCTCCTCACAGTTGACCGAGGGGAAGGTCCCCGTCCCGATCTTCGGCACGGCGGCCGGCATTCTCTCGGTCATCGGATTCCTTCCGGACACCTTCTCTTCGACCTGGTTCGGAAAGATGATCGACGATCAGCCTAAGGACGCCTACGCCGAGATCTTCCTGATTCTCGCGGGCTTCGCCGTGGCGGGGGCTGCCTTCGCCCTGCTTCTCCTGTGGTACGTCAGGCGCACGGGGAAGACGCAGCGGTTCGATTTGCCGACGGCTCCGGAGGAAGTCGATTTGGCGCCGTCGGAGCCGACGCCGGTTCCGTCTTACGAGGAAGCCGCAGAGCCGGCGGCCGCGGCGAAGTCGGCTTTCGATTCGAAGAAGGGCTCGGGCACAGGCTCGGCTTGGAGCTCGCATGCCGAATAACCTCAAGGTTCCCGCGATG
>NZ_DBHHEV010000101.1:0-1189 GCF_057238965.1 Peptidiphaga sp. | reverse complement strand
AGCGAGCAGACAGGCGCCGTCGTCGCCAAGCAGAACGAGCTCGCTGCGGGCGTCTATTCCAGCGGTCAAACCTTCGAGCAGATGCGCGAGGGGTATCGCAAGGAACGGGTTTTCTGGAACGACGGCGGCCCCGTGCCGGCCTCGACGATCGAGGAGGACGTCGCGACCCGGCACGGGAGGGTGCGCGTGCGGATGCATCGCCCCGACGGCGCCGCCGTCCTCCCCGGGATCGTCTACGTCCACGGGGGTGGATGGGTGCTGGGAGACCTCGACACCCACGATCGAATAACCCGGACCCTCGCCGAGAAGACCGGGGCGGCCGTTATCGCCGTCGATTACACGCTCTCGCCGGAGGCGCGCTTTCCGCGGGCGCTCGAAGAATGCGTCGACGTCGTCCTGGCGTTGAAGGCCGACTCTGACAAATGGGGGCTGGATCCTCGGAGACTCGCCTTGGCGGGCGACTCCGGCGGCGCCAGCCTTGCCCTCGGAGCGTTCCTGCACCTGCGCGACGAGGAAAAAGCTGCCGAGGGCGTTGCGGCGCTCCTGCTGTTCTACGGCGCTTTCGGGCTGCGCGACTCAATGTCGATGCGGCTGTTCGGAGGCGAATGGGACGGTCTGACGGAAGAGGATTTTTCCTGGTACAAGGGTCTCTATCTAGCCGACGCCGCAGACGAGCGCAGCCCCTACGTCGACCTCCTGGCGAACGATCTAACGGGGACGATGCCGCCGTGCTACATCGCCGCGGCCGGGCTCGATCCCCTGAGGGACGATTCGCGCACGCTCGCGGCCATGCTCGCGAGCGCCGGGGGAGACGTGGAGGCGGAGGAGTTTCCCGACGTCATCCACGGCTTCCTGCACCACTCCAGAATGCTTGACGCCGCGAGGGGCGCCCTCGCGCACGCGTCGGATTTCTTTCGCTCGCGCGTCGGGAAGGCCCCGGCGTCAACTCAACAGACAATCGAGATCACAACTGAGGAGTAGAAATGGATTTCTCATTCACCGAGGAACAGCAGCTGATCGTCGACGGCTTCGCCGACGTCATGAATTCACGCTCATGGGAAAAGTACTTCCATGAGTGCGACGAGACGTCGACCTATCCCCTCGAATGGGTGAAGGCTTTGTGCGACGTCGGATTCGACCGCATCCTCCTTCCCGAGGAGCACGACGGACTCGGCCTCGACTGGGTCAC
>NZ_DBHHEV010000100.1:0-8308 GCF_057238965.1 Peptidiphaga sp. | reverse complement strand
TCGAACGCGCCGCGCCGACCTCCGGGCCGAGGAACCTTCCCGCGAGCTCGCCGAAGCGGGCGGGGTCCCCCGTCGCGTAGAAGCGGCGGTCGGGCTCGTTTCCGGGCGGGGCGAACAGGTCCCGGGAGGCGAGCTCGGCGTAGACGTCACGGGCGGTCTCGTCGGCGGACGAAACGAGCGTGACGGACTCGCCCATCGTGTATCCGATGGCCCCCGCAAGCAGCGGATAATGCGTGCATCCGAGCACGAGTGTGTCCACGCCGGCGTCGCGCACGGGCGCGAGGTAGCGCTCGGCGACCTCCTCGACCTGCGGGCCCGCGGTGATCCCCGCCTCGACCAGCTCGACGAACTCGGGGCAGGCCGCAGTCGTCAGCGTCAGGTCCGGCGCCGCCGCGAAGGCGTCCTCGTAGGCGCCCGACCCGATTGTCGCCGCCGTTCCGATGACTCCGATGCGCCGGTTCCGCGTGGCTGACACCGCGCGCCTGACCGCGGGCTGGATGACTTCGACGACGGGGATCGAACGCGCGGCCTGATAGCGCTCGCGCGCGTCGTGCAACACCGCGGCCGACGCCGAGTTGCAGGCGATGACGAGCATTTTGACGCCGGAGTCGACGAGGCTGTCCATGATGTCCAAGGCCAGCTCGCGCACCTGGGCGATCGGCTTCGGCCCGTACGGAGTGTGGGCGGTGTCGCCGATGTAGGTGATCGACTCCTCCGGGAATTGGTCGATGATCGCGCGCGCAACGGTGAGCCCGCCAACGCCGGAGTCGAAGATGCCTATGGGGCGAAAGTCCATGGACAAAACTTTATCGGTGAGGAGTCTTATTCCTCGCAGCCAAAAGCAGTGACTCTTGCCACCAGGTAACCATCGTGTAGAGAACGCGAAGCAATTCGTCGGGGGTCTGCACCTCGCGCTGATTGCCCTTGCCGTTTGCCCCCGTGATGTCCTGGGCTGCCTCGTAGATCTCCCGTCCGTCCTCCTCGCCTTGGATGTCCAGGCGCGAGGCGAGCACCAGCCGGATCGAGTTGATCGCCGATATCCACCCGGGCATGTCCTCATTGCCGACCCACACGTCGTCCGTGGCCCCGTTGACCGACCGCCACAGTACGAACAGATGCTCGGCCTTGGCGGCCGACAGGCTCGCAGAGGTCATCTCCCGCAGAGCCTCGGCCTGCCTCGGGTCCTCGGACATGTCCGGAAGGAGCCGGAACATCGCGTCGTCGATGGGCCTGCGTCCGCCCGACCGCCCGGAGTCCGCCAGCTCTGGGTCCGCCCGTCCGGAGCTCGCATACCCGTCTGCGACGCCGGAGAGCTCGGCCTCGTAAACGGCGAGCGGATCCTCCCCCGCCGCGTCGGAGCTCTCGCGTTCGGCCAGATCGGCCATCGAATGGCCGAGCATCTCGACGACGTCGCACGCCATCCGCGCAAGCAGACGCCGCTCGGTCTCCTGCGCTTTGGACAGGTAGCCGCCCCTCCAGGGTCTGAACGCCTCCATCGCCCTCACTCCGCCTCTTCGATCGTCGCCCACAGCCCGTAGGACTGCATGGCCTGAGCGTCGGCCTCCATCTGCTCGCGCGCCCCGCGCGAGACGACGGCCCGGCCCTCGTTGTGCACTTGGAGCATGAGCATGCGCGCCCGGCGCCTGCTCATGTGGAAATAGCTTTCGAAAACCCACTCGACGTACGTCATGAGATTGACCGGGTCATTGTGGACAACCGTCCTCCAGGTCCCGAACCTCGCGGGGACCTCCGCTGGCGCTGGCGTCGAAGAGGGTGTCGACTGGCTGTTCACACAACTAGTCTACCCGTAACCATGCTGTTTTGAGACGTTTCGCCCCGGTTTTCTCCGGCGACGCTTCGGCGGCCTGCAGCATGCGAAAACCCAGCCTCCGCGCACAACGGCTCGCGTTGGATTCTCCTGTTCCGAGGGGAGCGTCGCATCCCCCAGCCTCCGCGCACAACGGCTCGCGTGCCGTCTGAGGCAGTCTCCCGGCACGCCCATCCCGCAGTCCGGAGACAAGCCCGACGGGCAAACGGGCGGTTCGCTGCAGACCCAGCCGGCAGCCTCGCAGCACATTCAACCGGCAACCTCACAGCAAGCTCGACCGGCAACCTCACAGCAAGCTCGACCGGCAACCTCACAGCAAGCCCGACCGGCAACCTCGACAAGCTTCGCGCCCGCGCCCCATGCCCCTGCCCGCCCTGAGCGGCGCGCAAATCGGCCGCCGGCCTGTGCGATCGGCGTCCAAGCCCGGCTCGCCCGCAGCGGCGTCCGGCGTTCAACTCGCGTACAATTGCCGCATGGCATTCTCCACGACGTCGCTCATGACCGACATGTACGAGCTGACGATGGTCGACGCAGCCATCGCCTCCGGCACCGCCGAAAGGAAGTGTGTCTTCGAGGCCTTCGGGCGCAGGCTTCCCGGCGAGAGGCGCTACGGCGTGGTCTGCGGCACCGGGCGCCTCCTCGAAGCGATCCGCGATTTCCGCTTCAACCCCGAGGAAATCGAGTATCTCGCGTCTCGCGCGATCGTCTCAGACCGCACCGCCGAGTACCTCGCCGACTACCGCTTCACGGGCGACGTTTACGGGTATGCCGAGGGCGAATGCTATTTCCCGCACTCCCCCGTACTCACGGTCACCGGCTCATTCGCCGAATGCGTCGTGTTGGAGACGGTCATCCTTTCGATCCTCAACCACGATTCGGCGGTGGCCACGGCCGCCTCCCGCATGACGGCCGCCGCCCACGGCCGCCCCTGCCTGGAATTCGGCGCGCGCCGCACGCACGAAACCGCGGCCGTCCACGCCGCGCGCGCCGCCGTGATCGCGGGTTTCACGGCGACGTCGGACCTGGAAGGCGGGCGCACCTATGACCTCGGCGTCGCCGGGACGTCCGCGCATTCCTTCACCCTCGTCCACGATTCGGAGAAGGAGGCGTTCGCCGCCCAGATCGCGACGATGGGAACGGGAACCACTTTGCTGGTGGACACCTACGACATCACCGAGGGCGTGAACAACGCCGTCGCCGCCGCACGCGAGGCCGGCGGCGAGCTGGGCGCGGTCCGGCTCGATTCGGGCGACCTCGTCGCCCAGGCGTTCACCGTGCGCAAGCAGCTCGACGACCTCGGCGCGACATCGACGAAGATCACCGTCACGAGCGACCTCGATGAATACTCCATCGCCGCCCTCGGCGCCGCGCCGGTAGATTCTTACGGCGTCGGAACGAGGGTCGTGACCGGCTCGGGGCATCCGACGGCGGAGATGGTCTACAAGCTCGTCCAACGCGAGGGCGCCGACGGAAAAATGCACGAAGTGGCCAAAAGCTCGAAGAACAAGGCGAGCGTGGGAGGGCTCAAGGTCGCGGGCCGCGTCTGCGACCAGCGTGGCAGCGCCGCCCAGGAGCTCGTCGTCTCGGCCGGAAGCTGGCAGGAGGGCCTTGACTACCTCGAGCGGGCGGGCGCCCGCCCCCTTCAGGTAAAGCTCGTCGACGCCGGCGCGATCGACGAATCCCGGATCGGGAAGGCAGCCATCGCAGCGGCCGCCGCCCGCCACGAGGAATCCCGCGCCGAGCTGCCCTACGACGGCTGGCGCCTCTCCAGCGGCGAGCCCGCCGTCCCCACCAAAATGCTCGACATCTTCGAGGGCGACGACTGACACTTGCGGCTCATTGAATAAAGGCCGCGTTTCGTGTAGCGTATAAATACAAACACCGGCCCCTCTCACGTATCACAGGCTTCGGCCGCCGATGCGCGATGGGTCGGTTTTCTTAACTAGACATGTGGACGGACAATGAAGTACCAGAAACCGCATCTGACATATGAAGAGCAAATCGAGCTCCTTCGTGACCGGGGGCTGATCATCTCCAACCCCGCCCAGGCGATCAGACACCTCAAAAGGATTGGTTACTATCGCCTTTCAGGCTATCTTTACTCGCTGCGGCAGAAAAATCACCAAACAGCGCATCAGAAGAGACTCCCAAAGCGTCTCGATAATTTCATCGACGGAGCACAAATCGAAGACGGCGTCGCCCTTCACGATTTCGATCACAAACTTCGCCTTGCATTATTGGACGGTCTTCAGCAGATCGAAGTTGGCCTACGGGTGAAAATAGGACATACCCTCGGCAAGCGAGGAGCCCTTGCACATCTTGATCCCACCAACCTAGGTGCGAAGGCAAACGAGCCTCATTCACGAAAATCTTCAAAAGACAAGAAACTGACGCGCTACGAAATTTGGCGTAAAGAATATCACATTTATCAAGAAAATGCCCAAAAAGGGAAACAAGACTATGTTCTCCACTTCACGAGGAACTATAACGGAGAAGTTCCAATTTGGGCCGCAGTCGAGTTCATGCCTTTCGGTTGCCTCGTCAGTCTTCTTGAGCTCCTTGAGCCAAAAGATCAGAACCGTATATCTCGCGACCTTGGCATAAAAGCTCAGGAGATTCTCCTTGGTTGGCTGCGCCCGCTCAATGTATTGAGAAATCACTGTGCACATTCCAACCGTGTGTGGAATCGGCCGATAGTCTTCCAGGCGGACAAACTCAATCCCTGCATGCTCTTATTTCCCGAACTTTTAAATCATCTGCAAGCTTCGCCTGAAGCCACCGTAGATCGCCGCCGAGTCTACTTCCATGCTGCGACGGCAGCGTATTTGCTACGTGCGATAGACCCTGACGCGAGTTGGGGTGATGAATTCGTTTCCGTCATGAAGGGGTTCCCAGAGCATGTGCGAAAGTTCAAACTTTCTCCCGAACGTTCTATGGGATTCACAGATGACTGGGACAAAGAGCAACTTTGGATGCCATAGCTCTTAGAGAGCAATCGCGGCGCTCTCCCAAGCCCGTTTTCGAGCCTCGCCAGTCCTAGCAATGCACCTGCTCGTAGACGCTCCCTTCGAGATCGTGCATCTGCTTCTCGACGCTGCCTGCCAGCGCGGCATCGTCGAGGCGAAGACCGAGCTCAACGTTCCGTTCCTCGGCGCTGTACGAAAAGTTCGCACTCCCTACCAGCAGGAAACGGTGGTCAATGCTGAGAAACTTGGTATGGCTTGTAACGGCGCGCTTTCCGTCTTCGGGGGCCCGCGTTCGCATGACGACGGCACCGCGCAGCTGCCGGGCGACGTCGCCAGTGTCCAGACCTCGGTTACGTCCCGATCGACTCTTTCCACGATTTCGACCTCTTCCACGGTCCGCGTCGAAGGGCCCGTCAGCGGCCTGGGCATCCAGGTACAGGCGCACGGCAACGCCCGGATTCTCCCGACGCAGTCTCAATAACGCCGACCACAGCGCTGATGTGGGTTGGAGATTGAAGGTGGCGCAGACGACGGAAACATTGGCTCCGCCGACCAACGCAAAGACGTCTCCTGTGAGCGGCCCGCCGCCAACCGTCCCGGCGGGGGCAGTCCACACTGGGGTCACATCCCTCAGTTTCGCAGCCGCCCCGGCGACGGCGCCGAGCACAGCAACAGACAGCTCCCTGGCCTGCGGACCGAGGCCTCCTGCGTTCATCAGCTCTCGTGCCCGCCGTCGTCTGGACGCAGGCACGACGACGAGAGCCTGGCTCAAAGTGGCTCCCGCCGCAAGGCGAGCGGCTATTCCGTCGGCTTCGCTCCCCGTGAGAAAGGCCCCCAGAGCACGGAGCGATTCGAGACTCTCGGCTGACACGTAGCTCACTGTGCCCGGCAGTCGCTGAAGAAGGCGAGGTCGGAAACGTCCATGTCGGTCTTTCCGTCGTCGACTTTGAAATCTGACAGAGGCACAACAAAGCGGCGATCGAGAAAACGGTTGGCGCGTTCGCAGGAGGTCTCCGAGACCATCGCGCAGCAGTGGCAGGCGGCGCCGTGGAGGAAGTCCTCGGGGTCCTGAGGGATGCGCCGAGCGCAGACGGGGTCTGAAGAGCAGCGGGTCATGGCGCGCAGCGTGCGGCTGACGATTTCGGCGAGACGGTTAGGCTCAGACAGCGAAACCAGCCCGCCCAAAGTTCCGTCTGAATCGGAAGCGGTTGTGGTCAGCAGCATTCCCGCCGCGGCCTTTCGCTGCTCGTTGGCGGGCCAGGCATAGAGGCGTTCGCTGATGGAAGCGGCCCCGTAGCCTGAGGACATCGCCATCTGGCGGATGAGCCCGTGTGCAAGCGTGTGAACAAGCCAGTAGCGAGGCGGCGCCAGGCGATCGTCGGGATCAACCTGCTTGGCGGTCTCAGAGAATCGGCGCTCGAAATTGCGGCGGTGGGCGCTGCGATGGTGCGCCCACACGGGGCTCGCGAGCACTTTGGCTTCCCACCGGGCGACGGCGTCTTCGTCAAGCTGGATGAAGATCCCCTCGCCGCGGTCCTCTGTGGCGGGAACCCAGGCAGGTCGGCCAGAACGGACCAGGGACACGAGCCGGGCCTCCGAGTCGTCGACTCGGTCAAAGTCATCGACGCGTGTGAAGCCCAGGACGGCGTTGACTTTGCGCAGACGGTCGACGGCGAGCACACGGCTCACGTTTTCAGGAACGTCGCCGAGGCTGCGCGGGGAGACGACGAGCCCGCTGGCGGGGTCTTCATGGCGATCCCCCGGAGGCTCTCGCAGAAGATAGTTCCACTCGGGGACGAGAAGGTCCACGGGGTCCCAGTTTTCGCGGGATTTACGTTGGTCCTCCTCATCGACTTCTGGAAGGTCAAGAAGTCTCAAAAGCTCGGCCAGCTCGCGGTCATCAAGGGCAAGCAACTCGGCCGCCTCGGCGCCGCCACGTTTCAGGAGTAAGCGAACGAAGTTGAGATCGTTTCCCACCAGTTCCCGGTCATCTCCGAGAGCGCGGCCCAGCGTCGCGACCCGATCCCGCTTCACCTCGGCGGGGTCGAAGCGCGGCATGTCGATGATGGACTGCGTGGCCGCGAACCAGAGATTCGAGGCGCCTACAAGCATGACACGCGGCTCGGCCTCACACCCTTCCGCTTCGAAGGTTCCCAGATGAGGGTGGCGGCCTCGGCAACGAGGGAGCCGCTTGCGCCCTTCTTCTCCTTGGGCTTGCGCCATCCCCCTGCGCGCTCCGCAGGCACGGCAAGAAATGACGGCGGTGGCGCCTCCTTGGGTTGTGTCGGTCATGGACAGCTCGGGATGGGATGCCTTGGGGCACTGGGTTCCTTCGTGGACCCACCAGTCGTAGGGAAACTCGTCAAGATGCCCGTTGGGGCAGACGATGAGGTAACGGGCCGGAACACAGGGCGAGCGTCGTTTTCCTTTTCGCCTGTTCGCATTCTTCGACCCTCTAGGCCCATTTCCCCGAGCTGACCGCCCAGGGCAGTCAATGTGCTCGAAAATCGCCTGATCGGGGCGGAAAGGATGGTCGTTCTTGTAACCGTTGACGAAACGGCTCAGCAAAGCGAGAAGGTCGCAGCCTGTGCAACGCAGCCACTGGGGGAAAACCAGCGCGGGCACGCCTAGGTCGTCACCGTCGCGGCGTACGCCGGGCCGCGGCGGCTGCCAGGGAAAGCGCCGCAGCTCGCCCACCTGGCGGCCGAGCATAATCTGCACGGCTTCCAAGAGCCTGGGCGCGTGGATGGTTGCCGGCACCGCGTCGCGCCGCCGCCAAATCCGCTCCCAATCGTCCAGCCCCGTGGGCATGATCGTGAAATGAGGCAAATCGATGACGGCGCCGGGGCCGTAGGTGTACAGCAGCGTCGTCGGCCTAGAGGAACCGACCTTGGCGAAGTTCTTCTTGGCCTGGTCTTCTCGGAGACGATCGGCGTCGCCAAAGGGGTCGACGCCGATGCCGTCGTCGGGTGCATCTATCGATTCCTGCTGGAAACTTGCGCCTTGAATGTCCTGGTCCTCGCTCATCGCTCCTCCTTCTCGGCGTCGTCCCTGCCGGCCTCACCGAAATCGCCGCCCGTTCCTTCGTCCTCTTTCGGTTCCTGTCGCCGCCAAGCCGGAGCGCCATCGAGCGCCGCATCGGCAAGGCGCTGGGGATCGGGAGAGACGAGGAGATTGATCTCGGGCTGTACCTCCCGCATGGATCCGGCGACGACGAACGGCGGTTCGTCCGGCCGCAGGCCGCGACTGCTCATTGCCTCGGCCAAGCGGAGCAGCGGAAAGTACCGGGAGTTGTCGGCGCCGCGCTCGTAAACGAGCTCACCGCCCTTTTTCTCAACTTCCCTCCTGCGTTTCTTCCACTCCCCCAAGCGGCTGGAGAGACGATCGCGTGAATATTTTGCCTCCTCCTCGCCAGCGGCCGCCCCAATACGGTCAGCAAGGCGCTTCACAAGCAAATCGAGGGCCTCCCCCTGCTCGGCGACGCACCCAGCGTTGTGCTCGGGGTTGAGCCCGT
>NZ_DBHHEV010000099.1:5689-8388 GCF_057238965.1 Peptidiphaga sp. | reverse complement strand
CGCGGCGGGCCATGGTCGAGGCGATGCGCAGCGCGTAGCACTTCTTGCCCAGCAGCGCGTTGCCGCCGTAGCCCGACCCGTAGGACCAGATCTCATTGGTCTCCGGGAAGTGCGTGATGTACTTTTCCTCGTTGCAGGGCCAAGCAGTGTCTTCACGGACGGTCCCGTCGGCGTCGCGCAGGGGGTAGCCGACGGAGTGCACCGCGGGAACCCACTCGCCGCCCTCGCCGATGAGCTTGAGCGCTTTGGAGCCCATTCGGGTCATGATGCGCATGTTCGTGACCACATAGGGAGAGTCGGTCAGCTCGATGCCGAGCTTGGAGATCGGTCCGCCGAGCGGGCCCATGGAGAAGGGAACGACGTACATCGTGCGGCCGCGCATGGCGCCGTCGAACTTCTCATTGAGGATCTTCTTCATCTCGACCGGGTCGTACCAGTGGTTGGTCGGGCCGGCGTCTTCTTCCTTCTCGGAGCAGATGAACGTCCGGGACTCCACGCGGGCGACGTCGGAGGGAAGCGAACGCGCAAGGAACGAGTTGGGGCGCTTCTCGGGATTGAGGCGCGTGAAAACTCCAGCCTCGACCATCTCGGTGGTGAGCCGATCCCATTCTTCCTCCGAGCCGTCGGCCCAGTAAATGGAGTCGGGCTTGGCGAGATTGGCCGTCTTCGCAACGAACTCAATCAACTCTTCAGGGGCCTCGGCGGGCGCTCCGGCCCGAACCTCTTCGACGGTGTAGGTCTTATCCGTCATCGCGTTTCCTTCCTGAGTCTGCGATGTGCTGCCGCAGCCTTGTCGCCACGGCGCGAACGACATCTATTGTTGCGGAAAAGGCTGGGGATTTCCCGTGCGTTTCGTCCCAGAACAGCTTGGGCTCAGCGGGTGCGATCTTTCACACACCGACGTCGTCGAAGCCGTCCAATAGAACCGGGCGCGGGAGCTTTCGCCGCGCCTCGGCAAACCGCCGACGAAGCACGAGTCCGACGAACGACTGAGGGGCTTTCCCCGCGCCCGCCGAAGCCTCAAAAGGGCCCGAAAAGCAATGCGCGGGCCGGAACAGAGGACAGGAGGGCCCAAGCAAGAGCAACAGCGGACCGGAAGAAAGGGACGCGTCGGCCCAAACGCAAGAAACGGGCAGGTCAAGGAACGAGAAGTCCCCACCTGGCGACGTGTGCCGTTTTCTCCCACCAACTATGCTGTTCCGTGTACGGCGCGACAAGCGCACTTCAAACTAAGGATTCAACAATGAGCGTTCTTCCACGCACAACCATGAGGAAGCGGTCTCGGTTGCTCGCGGCAGCCTTGCTTCCCTTCACGCTCCTGATCGCCGCGTGCAAAATGGACACGACCATAGAGTTCAAAGACGACGGCACGTCCGTATCGAGCGTCGTAGTCGAAGACGACGAGGGCAAGCTGACCGGCAAGAACGTGACGTGCGCATCGGCAATGGCGCGGATAAAACAAGCCATGCAGGGAAGGAGCAGCGCCGGCATCGATCTGAACAAGGCCAAGATGGAGGACCTCTCCAACGGAGGAAACCTCAAGTGCAAGCTGACTCAGAACCAGAGCAACTACGAGTCTGGGCTCACTAAGACTTCTAGCGGCTACGTTCTCAAGGTGCCTGGCACTCCGAGCCTTAACACTTCAAGCTTGAAAAACGAACTCAAAGTCACGTTCAAGATCGTCATGCCCGGGAAGGTCACCCAAGCGTCCGGAAACGGAAAGATCAGCGGCAACACGGTGAACTACGAGGGATTTGACATCCTCGCCCAAGGAGCGGAAATCAAGGCCACGAAGGACGGCGGCTCCGACGAGGAACCCTCTGACGAAGAAACCACAACAGCGAAGAACAACGAAGAAGCCACGGGGAAGAAGGCCGACGGAACTTTGGACCATCCCGCAGCTTCTAAGAAAGACTCCGACGGCGGATTCCCAATGTGGGCGTGGTTCGCCATCGGAGGCGGCGCCGTGGTTCTCTTGGGCGTCATAATCTTCCTCGCGACCCGAAAAGGGAAGGGGTCTAACTCCGGGCAAGCCTACGCAGCCCCATTCGGTCAGCCTCAAGCTCCGCAACAGTTCGGAGGACCCCAGGCTCCGCAGCAGTTCGGAGGGCCGCAGAACCAGCAGCAGTTTGGAGGGCCGCAGGCTCCGCAGCAGTTCGGAGGGCCGCAGAACCAGCAGGGCTACTCCCAGTACCCGCCCCAGCAAGGCGGCTACTGACAGACAGCTTCTCAAGCGCCGCACAAACCTTCGGCCCGCTCCGAGCAAGACGCATGGCTCGGGCGGGCCGAAGAGGCCTTAGAACGCAACCGAACACAAGGCTCGCACTTAAACGACCACGACCGGTTTAAGTTCAGCCGTCATATGCGCGAGGCCCTTCGTTCATCCGAACACATCCAACGCGCAGTCCCGTCGATCGCTCAAAACACGCGAGGCGTTTCGACTTGCCGTGCCGCTCCCGTTCGCGAAAGAGCGCAGGCCTGCGCGGAATTCCCAACTTGCCAAAGAACTCGCGACACGCCTGCGGGCAAAAGCCGGGAACTATAGGTAAAGGGAGGAGCAAAGGCCGCCGCTTTCGCTCCAACCGATTGTGCGCCGAGCGTCCCAGTCGCTACCTTTGTTCTTGAACATGACGGACACGCTTATCAGATAGGGACAAGCACATGACTACCATCGCCAAGAAGGGACGTCGCCGGCCCCT
>NZ_DBHHEV010000099.1:0-5661 GCF_057238965.1 Peptidiphaga sp. | reverse complement strand
AGTCGATACAAACATCACAGTCGGCGAAGACGGAAGCACCGCCTTGAGCATAGCGTTCGACACCGAGGACCCCTCGACAAAGGTCGGAGACTGCCAGGCTCTGGCCTCGCAAATGGAGGCCCTAAAATCGACCTATGGCACCCCCGTCATCGAATCGGTTCCCGGTGCGAAGGGCATGGGCTGCAAGCTCACGTTCAAAGACGGCCCCTTCCTGAAGACCCTGGCCGAAAAGGACGACGAAGGGCACGTAACCATCACCGTTCCCCGAGCATTCTGGGAGGCAATGGACGGTCAGCTCAAGAGCCCGGTGCGTTCGAGAATGAGCGACCTCAAATTCAAGATCGGCATCACCCTCCCCTCCGAGGTCACAGATGTGAGCAAAGGAGGAAAAGTCAATGGAAACACGGCGGAGTGGGAAAGCTACGACACCGCGAAGAAAGGCATAAGCGCCACTGCCGGAGGCAAGTTGGGAGACATAGGCGCCACGGACGACGAGTCGGAAAGCCCCTCCGAATCGCCGACAACCGCCAAGTCAACCTCGCCTGAAACGACCCCGGACGATACGCCGACGCCATGGGCGTCGCCCAAGAAAGACGAAGGCATGCCGATGTGGGCGTGGTTCGCCATTGGGGGCGGCGCTCTTGTGGCCGTCGTCGCAATCGTCCTCCTCGCCACCCGGAGGAAGTCCGACGGCGGCTTCCCCGGCCCAGACGGCTACCCCGGCCCCGGGGGCTTCCCCGGCCCCGGCGGCGGCTTCCCGGGTTCAGGCGGCTTCCCCGGCCCCGGCGGCGGAAACTACCCCGGCGCTGGCGGAGGATACCCGAGCCCCGGCGGATATTCCGGCCCGGGCGAGGGATTCCCGGGCGGCGGAAACTACTCCGGCCCCGGCGGCGGATACCCCGGCCCCGGCGGGCACACCGGGTTGGACAGCGGCCAGCAGTACCAAGGCCACTATTCAGGCGAATCTTTCTCAGGGCCGCTGTCGGCGCAATCGGCAGGCCAAGCGGAAGCGGGGAACGCCTTGCAAGCTTCGGCTGCCGCGAGCCGGACGCCCTCGGTCGCCGGAAGCCCGGCGCTCTCGCTTCCCCCGAGTGAAAGTGCGCCGGCCACGGCGACTCCAAGCACTCAGACCCCGCCCTTGCCGAGCACTCACAGCGCTGAAACGACGCCCCTGTCGCTTTCTCCCTCAGATTCCCCCTCGCCAGGCACGCGGGATGGACTTACAGTCCCCCTGAGCATCCCGCCGACCAGGGTTCTCTAGGCCCGGCTCTCTCTAGACCCCGACTCGAAGGGGCGTTCACCCGATCGGGTGAACGCCCCTTTCGTCGACATGCCTCCTTGACGGCCCTTCCAGCGGCCTTTTGAAGCCCTCAAAAGCCCTCTAAGAAAGCAGGCTTCGGCGAACGATCGTCTGGTCGCGCCCGGGACCCACTCCGATGAGTGAAATCGGGCAGCCCGACAGGCCCTCGAGGGCCGAAACGTAATCTTGGGCTTCGGCAGGCAGGTCTCGAAAACCGCGGCAGGAGGAGACGTCCTCGTCCCATCCGGGAAACATCTCGTAGACCGGCTTGGCTCGCGCAAATTCGGCTTGAGTGACGGGGACGTCGTCGGCGCGCACGCCATCGATCTCGTAGGCCACGCATACGGGGATCTCCCCGAAACCGCCCAAAACATCAAGCTTTGTCAAGACCAGATCTGTCAGCCCGTTGACTCTGGTCGCGTAACGGGCCACCGGAACGTCGAACCATCCGCAACGGCGCGGGCGCCCCGTCGTCGTCCCGAATTCGCCGCCGCCAAGCCGAAGCCGCTCCCCCGCCTCGTCGAGGAGCTCCGTCGGGAAAGGGCCCTCGCCCACGCGGGTGACATACGCTTTGGCGATCCCCACAACGCGGTCGATGCGCGCAGGCCCCACGCCCGTCCCCGTGCAGGCCCCGCCGGCCGTCGCGTTCGACGACGTCACGAACGGGTAGGTGCCGTGGTCGATGTCGAGCATCGTCGATTGCCCGCCCTCGAAGACCACCGTCTCTCCGGCGTCGAGGGCGGCATTGACCTCGCGTCCGACGTCGCCGACCATTGGGCGCAGCCGTTCGGCGTAGCCGGAAAGCTCGGCGACGACGGCTTCGACGTCGATCTCCTCACCCGCGCTTTCCAGCAGGGCCCGCTTCTGTTCGACGGCGGCGCCCACGCGCTCGCGCAAAAGCTCGCGGTCGAAAACGTCTTGGATGCGAATGCCCAAACGCGACGCCTTGTCCGCGTAAGCTGGGCCGATCCCCCTCCCCGTCGTGCCTATCTTGCGCGGCCCCAGACTTCGCTCGCTAAGCGCGTCGAGGACCTTGCAAAAGGGGGTGATGACATGCGCATTGGCTGAAATCCGCAGCTTGGCGACGTCGATTCCCCGCGATTCAAGCTCCGCGATCTCCTGGAAGAGAACGCCGAGGTCCACAACCACCCCGTTGCCGATGACGGGAACGCATCCGGGCGAAAGAATCCCCGAGGGAAGCAGATGCAGCGCGAACTTCTCCCCATCGACCACCACCGTGTGGCCGGCGTTGTTGCCCCCGTTGAACTTGACGACGCACCGCGCCGCCGTTCCGAGCTGATCGGTTGCCTTCCCTTTGCCCTCGTCGCCCCATTGCGCTCCGAGAATTACGATTGCGGGCATACTTCCTCCGTTTGCCTCAAACCATGTAAAGGGATACCCGCTTTACGTCCCAAGCATAGGCAATGACCGCCCGCCGTGCACGGTCCGCCCCGGCGCGATCGTCGCATTTGCCACAAAAGTGGGCGAGCATTTTCCGCCCGGCACCCTGTAGTCTTGATGTGACGTGCATGACGCGACGACGCCTGCCCGGTGTCACCGCCATTGCCCGGCGCCAGCCATCGGCCGGAGCTCACAGCGTCCTTTAAGTTCGCAAGGAGAATCATGTCGACCGATCTGACGCAGCCATTGGCCGCATTCGTCCGCGCCGCCTCCGGCAAAACCACCCGAAACTCGACCGAGATGGAGTTCTGGACGGGCCTTTCGAGCCTCGTCGTCGAACGCATCGCGGACGCCTGGCACGCAACTTACCGCGCCTACGAGCCCGGCAGGCAAGCAGCCTACTTTTCCGCGGAGTTCCTCGAAGGCCGCGCACTGCTCAACAACCTCGTCAATTTGGGCATGCTCGACGACGCCCGCGCCGCCCTTGAAGCCCACGGCCAGAGCCTCAGCGACATCCTCGAGGCCGAATCCGACGCAGCCCTGGGCAACGGAGGCCTGGGCCGCCTGGCCGCATGTTTCCTGGATTCCTGCGCGACGATGGACCTCCCGGTGACGGGCTACGGAATCCTCTACCGCTACGGGCTCTTCAAGCAGACGATCGACGACGGCTTCCAGAACGAGCATCCCGACCCCTGGATGGAGGAGGGCTACCCCTTCGTCATCCGCCACGAAGAAGCCTCCAAATACGTCCATTTCGCTGACATGCATGTGCGCGCGGTGCCCTACGACATGCCGATCACCGGCTACGGGACGAAGAACGTCAACACGCTTCGCCTGTGGAAGTCCGAGCCCATCGAGGAATTCGACTACGACGCCTTCAACTCCCAGCGTTTCACCGACGCGATCATCGAGCGCGAGCGCGTGGCCGACCTGTGCCGCGTCCTTTACCCGAACGACACGACCTACGAGGGCAAGGTCCTGCGCGTGCGCCAGCAGTACTTCTTCGTTTCGGCGTCGTTGCAGACAATGATCGACACCTACATCCGAAACCACGGAGAGGACCTGCGCGACTTCGGCAAGTACAACTCGATCCAGCTCAACGACACGCATCCGGTGCTGGCCATTCCCGAACTCATGCGCCTGCTGCTGGACGAGCACGGCATGTCGTGGGAAGACGCGTGGAAAGTCGTGCAAAGCACCTTCGCCTACACCAACCACACGGTTCTCGCCGAGGCCCTGGAGACGTGGGAGACCTCGATTTTCCAGCAAATCTTCCCGCGCATCATGGAGATCGTCGCCGAAATCGACCGCCGGTTCCGCATCGAGCTCGCCGACAAGGGCTGCGACCAGGGGAAGATCGACTACATGGCTCCGCTCTCCGGAGGGCGCGTGCACATGGCGTGGATCGCCTGTTATGCGTCGTATTCGATCAACGGCGTCGCGGCAATCCACACCGACATCCTCAAGCGCGACACCCTCCACGACTGGCACGACATCTGGCCCGAGAAGTTCAACAACAAGACGAACGGCGTGACGCAACGCCGCTGGCTCAATGCCTGCAACCCGGGCTTGGCCGCGCTGCTGACCGAGAAGCTCGGCTCCGACGCCTGGGTTCGCGACCTCTCAAAGCTTCTCGACCTCGAGGCCAAGGGCGACGACGCGCTGTATGAGCGCCTCAACGAGATCAAGCGCGAGAACAAGGTGCGTTTCGCCGAATGGCTGGAAAAGCGCCAGGGCGACTCGATTCCGATCGACGCCGTCTACGACGTGCAGATCAAGCGGCTGCACGAGTACAAGCGCCAGCTTCTCAACGCCATGTACATCCTCGATCTGTACTACCGGATCAAGACCGACCCCGGCATGGACGTCGTCCCGCGCGTCTTCATCTTCGGCGCCAAGGCCGCCCCCGGATACAAGCGGGCGAAGGCCATTATCAAGTTCATCAACGAAGTCGGCCGCGTCGTCAACAACGACCCCGACACGAAGGACCTCATCCGCGTCGTTTTCGTCGAGAACTATAACGTGACGCCCGCCGAGTACATCATCCCCGCCGCCGACGTCTCCGAGCAGATCTCGATGGCAGGAAAAGAAGCCTCGGGAACGTCGAACATGAAGTTCATGATGAACGGAGCCCTCACGCTCGGCACACTCGACGGCGCCAACGTGGAAATCGCCGATGCCGTCGGCGAGGACAACGCCTACATCTTCGGGGCTCGCGAGGAGGAGCTCCCCGAGCTTCGCCGCAACTACGACCCCCGCCACCACTACGAGACGATCCCGGGGCTCAAGCGCGTCATGGACGCCTTCGTCGACGGCACCCTTGACGATGGAGGATCCGGCGACTTCCACGATCTGCGGGCCTCGCTGATCGACGGCTCGTCGTGGGACAAACCCGACACCTACTATCTGCTGGGCGACTTTGCGTCCTATCGCGAAGCCCGCGACCGCATGGCCGAGGATTACCGCGACCGCAAGGAATGGGCGCGCAAGTGCTGGGTCAACATCTGCCGTTCGGGCATTTTCAGCTCCGACAGGACGATCGGCGACTACGCCCGCGACGTCTGGAAGATCGAACCGAAGTCCATCTGAGCGTTCTCGAACCGTAGTCCGTCTGACCCTTCCGGAATCGAGCAGCCTGCTGCCCAGAACGTCTCGGATTAGCCGGACGACGCCGGTGCCTTTTCTGACGCGTACGTGATCTCATGATGAGCACTGGAAGCGACTCATGAGATCACGTACTTTTCGCCGTCTCTGCTGCGTCTTGCGCGATCTTGCGAATCTTTTCCGCACCTTTTCCCCTAAAAGAGACCTCCGTTTCTGTAACGTTTGTGCAACAGTTTTCATAACCGCCTCCACTTGTGATAGAAAATGGGTACGCTCGGCTCTCACCGAGCAACGCACACCCCGACGGCGGGACTGTCTCGCCGGTTTGTCCACCGGAGGGCATTCATGCGTCGCAC
>NZ_DBHHEV010000098.1:0-8427 GCF_057238965.1 Peptidiphaga sp. | reverse complement strand
CTTCGACTCCGCCGTCGGCCGAAGAGCCGCCTCTCACGCTCTGCGTCACGGCTCTCGCCGCCCTTTCATCGAGCACGGTGCGTCCCGAGGCAGTCGCTCGAATCGCCTCCGCCAGGCGGAAGGGCTCGATGTCCTTAAGCACGTAGCCGCTGGCGCCCGCCTCAATGGCGGCCAGGATGTCGCGATCGGTGTCGTACATCGTCAAAATGAGGATCTTCGTGTCAGGAGAGATTTGAAGCGCCTTGCGGGCCACGTCCGAGCCGCTCATGTCGGGCATGCGCAGATCGAGAAGCAGAACGTCCGGGCGCAGCTCTTCAACCAATTCGAGCGCACGCGCGCCTCCCGACGCCTCGCCGAGCACCTTGAGATTCGCGTACTTTTCGATCATGCTCTTGATTCCCTCGCGAATCATCGGATGGTCGTCGGCCATGACGATCGAGATCATTCCTTTTCCTTTCCTTGCGACGCCGAGTCCGCGGCTTCTTGCGAGAGCTGGCTCGCCGTTTCTCGCGACGTCGGGCCTGCGGCCGGCGCCGCATTCTCCACGGCGGGGGCTTCAACCGGAATTCGCGCGAGGACGCGGGTTCCGCGCCCGGGCGAACTGTCGATGCTCACGCTGCCGCCCAGGTCCGCCGCCCTGCCGTGCATGTCGGAGATCCCGAAACCCGAATCGTCTCCTTCCGGCGCACGCCTCAGGCGGCCTCGTTGCGACACGCTCCGCACGCGAGGAAGGCCAGTTCGACCCTCGTCCGCGGGCTTCGGTCGGCTCCGCAAGGCCGCTTGATTTGAGGAGCTGCCGACTTCCGCACCGACGGCGCCCACCGCTGCAGAGTCAAAACCGACGCCGTCGTCGCGAACCTCCAAAACCACCGCTCCCGCGACGGACCGAAGCGAAACCGCAACATTGACAGCCCGGGAGTGCCGGGCGACGTTGGCAATCGCCTCCTGCGCGATGCGAAGGATGGCGACCCTCGCAGGCTGCGGCAAAGGCGGAAGCGTCGAATCGAGCGAGCGTGCCACCATAATTCCCTCGCGTTCGAGCCGATCCGCCGCCCTGCCCACAGCCTCCGCCAATCCGCGCCCGTCCAGCGCCCGCGGGCTCGCGTCGGCGATCATCCGGCGAGTGTCGTCCAGACATTCTTGGGCAAGCTCGACGATCATGGCCAAATGCCGCGACGCCTCGCGATTTTCTCCGGCGACGTTCGCCGGCGCCGCGGCATTCGCCGCTTGCGCAACGCCCATCGCCGACGGTGCGGCGCCGCCCGCCTGTGCGACTTCGGCTGCCGTCGCCCGCGCCAAAGCCAGAATCGAGGCGAGGCCCTGAGCGATCGTGTCGTGCATTTCCCGCGCGATCCTCTCCCTTTCGCGCGCCGTCCCCTCGAGGTGCGACAGGCGGGCGATCTGCGCGTTGCGAGCCTGAAGTTGCTCTACAAGCTCCCGATTCCTCATATTCGTTTCGGCCAGCAAATCGATGGGTTTGCCGAATAGCCCGGTCAAAACCACCACGGCGACGGCCGACGCCGCCCACTTGGACAGATTGTCGAATGTGGGCTCACCGCCGAGCGCCTGCACCGCGACGAGGCCGAAGTTCATGACGGCGGCAGCTGCAAGCGCTCTGCGGTAGGCGAGGACGATGAAGAGCTCCGGAATCGCGTAAATCTGAGCGAGGAGGGCGTTCCGATCGGCGAAAGCCGCCCCCCAAACGCTCGCGACCGTCACTGCCGCAAACGCCCATCCGCCTCGCGAGCCGACCACGGGGCCGTATCTCCAGCTTCGGCTCGCCAAAGTCGCGAAAAGGAAAGTCGGAACGGAGACGAGCGTGCAGGCGACGACAACCGCGAGGGGATTTGTCCGCGCGGCTTCCCCGGCCGCCCCGCGATCCAAAGCGAACCTTGACGCGATGTACAGCGCCAGGAGCGCCGTCGACGCGGCGAAGTACAGCGTCCATTCTCGTTTCATTGCATTTTCTCTCGTTTCATTGCGTCTGCGCCTCCTGGCTCTTCGCTTGCCGCGTGGGCGACGCAGACCGAGGATATAGGAGGGCTATGACGATCAGCAGCGCGCAGGCGACGGCCATCGCCAAGAATACGCTGCCGGCGGCCTCCGCGTATGCCTTGCGAACGGCGTCTATGGCAGCCCGCTTCACGCTCCCTCCGCCGGGCGCCCGCCCGGACTGAGCGTGGCCGGACGTTATTTTTGCCGCCAGCTCCGAGGCGCGCTCTCGCGTGATTCCAAAGCCGCCGAGCCCTCGGTAGACGGCGTCGGCGAACTTCGAGACGCTGACCGACGCGAAAACCGCCATCCCGAGGGCTCCCCCGAGATTTTTCATGCTTTGGGAGATCGACGTCGTCTCTCCGTACGCCGATTCGGCGGCCCGATTGACCATGTCGGTCGCAGCGGGGCTGAACATGAATCCTATGCCTGCGCCTGCGCATCCGAGCTGCCAGGTGAGGTCGCCGGCCGCAGGCAGGCCGGACGCCAATCCTCCCGCGCGCCGCCACAGCAAGAAAAAGCCGATTGCCGCCACTGCCCCGCCGATCAGCACAACGGCGGCAATCCCCCGCTTGTCGAAAAGCCTGGCCCCAAACTGCGACGCTACGAGGAAGCCGACGAAAAACGCAAGGATAAGCCCACTCGCCCGCCCGACGGTCAAGTCGAGTGAGAGCTGGCCGTACACGCTCACAAAATACATGAGCGGGATGAAGACGGCCGAGGCGACGAGTGTGGCGAGCGCCGAGAGTGTAAAGGCCCTGTTTGCGAAGGCCCTGACGTCGACGACCGGCCGAGCAGTGCGGCGCTCCAACAGAAAGAAACACAGGAATAGAACGAGCGAACCGCCAAAGCTGGCGAGGATTCGCGGATCGGACCAGCCGACATCGCCGCCTTTCTTCAACGGCAAAATAAGAAGGACCATGGCGAGTGCGGCAATGGCGGCGCCCGTCCAATCGATCGTCCGATCGGAGGGCTTTGCGTCTCGAAGATCGACGGCGTCTGCTTTTCCAGCGCCGCCGACGTTTGCCGCCCCAGCGACGTTTGCCGCGCCGTCGCTGTCTTTTGCGCCGACGAAGCCGACAAGGACAAGGCCGGAGGCAATCAGAGCCAAAGGAAGGTTGACGAAGAAAATGTACCGCCATGAATACTGAACCAGCCACGAGCCCGCGACAGGCCCGATGGCCGTCATGGCCCCAGTTATGGCGAAGAACGTGGCCATTGACTTCGCCCGGTCCCGCTCTTTCGAAGAGGCGATGAGGATTCCCACCGCGGCAGGGAACATGAGCGCGGCGCCGACCCCCTGCGCGACCCGCGCCGCGACTATCCACGACTGCGCCAAGGCGGCCGGCGTGGCCCCGCACAGCGCGCTCCCCGCGGAGAACAAGGCTATTCCCGCAAGCATGACTCGCCTGTAGCCCCAGGCGTCGGCCATTTTCCCGCCCAGAGGGAAGGCGGCCGCCGCCGCCAGCAGGTAGGCGTTGACCACCCATTCGATTCCTGAAGAATCCAATCCCAAACCTGACGCGATCGTTTGAGAGGAGACGGAAACTATCGTCTGATCGACGGTCGTCATTGACACGGCTGCGATGAGTCCCGCAAGCACCGTTCCAGACCGCCGTTTGCCCTTGTTCAGCATGGGCTTCCTTTCCCTTGCGCCCCGGCTGAGCATTCGTCGGTCCGACCGAGACTTCACGTCCAGCCTTCGGGCATCCTGCCGCGGCCGTGATTTCGACCGCAACACAAGGTTAGGAACCGGGAAAGGGCGCTCGCGCCGGCAAACTGGCCAGGCCCGCGTCGTCCGATCGGCGGACGCGGATGCATACAGTCATGCGGCCTTGCGGAAGAAGAAAATAAAGCCGAGATCCTCGCCCGAATCGTGTTGGATGCATATCCCAGCTATTGCGAAGTGTGTGCTGTCGCCGACGGCGTCTTGGACCGTCGTTGATGCGATATCCAACTGATTGTTTCTTTTTGTCTCAGATCCCGCCGCTTGGCCTTTACAAGCGGGGCGCCCTTCCTCGGGACCGCATACGAGCCCGTATCTATGACTTTTCGGAATCCCCTGAGTGTTGAGACCCTGAGGATAAGCGACGAACTCGAGTACGTCGATCGAATCGCAATTCTCAACGGTCAGGCGTATGTCATGCCCGGAATGAGAATAGAGATGCCATCTTTTTGGCGCTGGCATCTCATCGGACATCGGGGTGTTCAGTCGCGAATTGATGCGCGAGTCGGCAGAGAAAGACGATCGGCCGACGGCGGATTGCACATGCAGCACGAGCGGCCGCTGAGCGACGGATCGTTCAGCGGCCGAAGGCGAATGGGCGGTACTGGCTTGCGGACCCGAGTCACGTTCTCCGCATGCTGACACGAAGATCATCGCCGCAATCGATACACTACTGATTTTCCTTGCGAAAGAGGAATTCAACATTCTTTCCTCCGTAGATGTATGGAAGGTAGTCATCGATCATGCTCGAACACAAGTTGCCGATCGCCCTCAAACTCCATTCCGAGCGCGGCATGGGCTTATCAAAAAGAACAAGCTCTTCCTTCGGCTCTTTGACTTGGTCCGAATCGATAGTGCGAATCAACAGAGAAAAGTCACGAGCCTCTCCCTTCGACGGCTCAGGGAAAGGCTCGCGCACCTTTCGGTCTTGATCTCGTAACCGTCTAAAGAGATCTGTCTGGCAATTGATAATCCCTCTCCTGGACGGAAAGATGACTCTAACCTCGCTCAAAACGAAACGAGCATAAACTTCTAAGACCAGCTGGGCGACTTGGAGGAACGGCGCGACAGGGATGTCGGCATCGACCGGATAGGTGATCTCGCCCCGCAAGCCGGAGGCAAGATAGTCCCCCTCCATCAACGACTCGTCATCGTAGAGGAAAACCGTCTCCCACTGGCCGATCAAACTGTCGCGTTCGCCCTCGATTCCAAGGGCATGGCTCATTTGAAAGAAGACGTCAGCGAAGTCTAGCTCCACGACATCCGCAGGAGCCTCACGGATATGTTCCAAAACATGCCCACGCATGATGAGCACAATGGATCTGCGGACATGGGCGTCATTATTAGTGCTTCTCAAACGCCGCACTCCCTGGAAATAATTTTGCTGGAAGCACGGCCATAAGATTTCTGCGCCCCCGGAGCATAGATTTCCCCGAGCGTATACCATTTAGTGTCTTCTTTGCCGTTGCACTTGTAGCGAGCCACCGCAGCTTTGCCACGGCCACCGCCAGGCCAAACACTTTTGCGACGAGAAGACGCCATCGTGGAATAGGAAAACCATGATGTCTGAGCTCTAAGGGTTGCTTTTACTTGTAGCTTCCTAGATGTGCCGCTGAGGAGTTTCCACGTGACGTGGCCAGACACGTCACCCCCGGATAGATGCGCGTCGTGCGCTTCAACCAGACCAATGAACACCTCCTGCGGTCTGTTTGCCGACTCAGAGCCACCTCTCACCGTTGCATCAGATGTATCCGTTTTCGCGGGATCGTCAGAAGGGTGGGCAGTAGCAGCGGAAACAGCGCCGGAAGGAGAAACCCGGTCCGAGGCAGAGGCGGTTTGCGGGGCAAGAATGCCCGAAATCGTCAATGCGGCTATTAACGCGAACTTTGTGGTTTTCATGAGTTTTACCTCCAAAACGGTATAAGCCACCATTGTCAAGTTAAATGTGTGGCTTTATGGATGCGCTTATAATTTTATATTACCTAGGACACATTGAATGAGGCAAGGGTTTCTCATTTGTTTTTTGTAATTTGTACTAGTTTTCCGTCGGCTGTTCCTTAGCCCTCCCCGGTCGGCGTCGTTCGCATCCTCAGGCGGCGTTGCCCGCGTCTTCGCCGGCCTCCTCGTTGAGCCGCTCGCGATCGAAGAGCAAATCGGCGAAGCTCGAGGCACGCACAATCAGAACGACGCCGATCAACGCGGACAGCATCCCCGCAAGCCAGGCGAGCCCCGCCGGGGCAAGGGCGGTGAAAATGAGGCCGAGGCCGGAGGCGACGCGCCTGCGCCGCATCGCTCCGCACACCGCGAGCCCCAGCCCCGCGCAGGCGATCGCCGCAAAGGCGTTCGCCACGCCGTCCTGCCCCACGCGTTCCCCGCCGTGGAACACGGCGTAAACGCCGCAAGCAGCGGCAAAGGCTCCCACGGCGAGGCCCACCCCGAGGAGCAGAACGTCGATTCGGTTCAATGGCGCGGGAGCCGGCTGCTTCACGGCCACAAAAGCACCTTCGTGGCCCGGCGCTCGTCCATGGCCGCATAGGCTTCGGCGACCTCGGCGAGCGGAAGCTGCAGGTCGAAAACCCTCCCCGGATTGATCTTGCGGTCCACCACCAGCGGGACGAGCTGATCCAGGTAGCGGCGAACGGGCGCGATCCCGCCCCACACTCCGACGTTGCGGAAGAAGAGCCCGTCGTCTTTCAGGCCGCCGTGGGGCACCCCGACCACGCCGACCATCCCGCCGGGGCGCACGCAAAGCGCCGCTTGGTCGCGCGCGCTCGCGGTTCCGACCGCTTCGACGACGCCGTCGGCGCCGATCCCCTCAGTCAGCTCCCGCACTCGCGCAGCCCCCTCCTCGCCGCGCTCGGAGACGATGACGTCCGCTCCGAACTCGCGGGCGATCTCCTGCCTGTCGGCGTGGCGGCTCATGGCGATCACCTGCTCAGACCCCAATTGCTTGGCCGCAAGCACCGCGCACAGCCCTACTGCGCCGTCGCCGACGACGGCAATGCTCGTGCCCGGCCCCGCGAGCGCCGAAACCGCGCCGTGCCACCCCGTGCACGCCACGTCCGAAAGCGTCAGAAGGCTGGGGACGAGGTCGCGGCCGACCTCCCCGGGAACCGCAACGAGGGTGCCGTCGGCGTTGGGCACGCGGATCTTTTCTGCCTGACAGCCGTCGTAGCCCGTTCCGTTCTGGCAGTTTGCGTGGGCGCCCTTGCGGCAGACGGGGCACGTGTTGTCGCTCGTCCTGAATCCGCCGACGACGAACTCGCCCGGCTTGACACCCCTCACCGCGTCGCCGACCTCATCGACCACCCCGACGTACTCGTGGCCGATCGGCGTCGGCTCAGGCACTTCGTTGATCCCGCGATAACGCCACAGATCCGAGCCGCACACGCATGTGGCGACGGTGCGGACCACGGCGTCGGAAGGCTCGAGGATGCGGGGATCCTCTCGCTCCTCGAATCGAACGTCGCCCTTGCCGTAGATGACTGCTCCGCGCATTGCTCTCCCTTTTCTTGGGTGTCCATAAGGCGTCCGTCCGAGTTCGGCGGACCCGCCCGTTCAGGCTACCCGCTCCCGTCCCCGAGCGAAAGGGAAAATCTACAGCGATGCGTTGCGGCGGTACGGCAGGCGCGTTCCAACGGTTTCGTCGCCTTGGAATCCAAGCCTTACCAAGGAGAACCATGTGAATTCCACGGGAACTGAAAACTTCGATCTCTGCAAGAATGGTCCTATGAGGATGACGCCCAACGCAGCGCCACAACGAACCGAACCTCTCACGCAGCATCGGAAAATGAAGGCCACGGACGCCGCCGGCGCCCGCATGCTCGACTGCGCCTTGGCCCAAATCCACGAACGCGGCCTCGCGGTGACGATCGACCGGATCAGTTTTGAGGACATCATCAAGGAGGCGGGGGTCAGCCGCGCCACCGCCTACCGCAAATGGCCGTCCCGCCAGGCTTTCTTGGCCGACGTCGTCTCGGCCGCGGTGCAGCGCGTGGAGTTCACGACGGACGGGCTCGAGGACATACGCCTCCTCCGCCCGCTCCTGGACTCCGGAATCGAAACGTGGGAGGACCCGCAGCAGCGCCGCAACGCCACGGTGACCGGCTTGAGGATGGTGACCCAGGCCGACTTCGAACGCATACTCGCCTCCCCCGGAACGGACCTCTATTACGGTCTGACGGCCACCTGCCGCGGTTTGCGCGACGACGCAGTGCGAGAGAACGCGCAGAACGCCCTCCGGTCGGCGGCCGTCGCACTCGTCAGCCGCCGCGCGAACGTCTTCAGGGGCCTGCCGAGCATGCTCGGCTACAGGCTCATTCCGGGCATCGACCCCGACGGAGGCTTTGAGCTCCTCGCCGAGGCCTCGGGGGCGATGGGCTACGGGCTTGCCATAGCCGCTTTCAACGACCCCGACTTCGCCACGCGCACCTTCCGCGTCGCCGCCTGGGGCTCCACCGCCGTCGAAGAGTGGACGCACCCCGCGTACCACCTGGTGGGCCTGATCTTTTCCTACTTCGAGCCCGACCCCGACGTCGTGTGGAATTCCGAGCGCATCGCGCACCTGTCCGCGATTCTCGACGAGCTCGGTTCCGTTGCCGAGAACGGGGCGCGTGACGGCGCGGAGAGCGAAACGCACGTCGACGTCGAAGGGGCGGGGGACGGCGCTTAGGACGACGCCGGGGACGGCGCTTAGGACGACGCCGGGG
>NZ_DBHHEV010000097.1:1203-8476 GCF_057238965.1 Peptidiphaga sp. | reverse complement strand
GCTCGCACCGTCGACGCCGCGGGCTTGGGCGCCCTCTCCCTTGCCCGCCTGGCGCAATCCTTGGGCGTCGCGGCGCCCAGCCTCTACAAACACGTCAAAGGCCTCGACGACCTCGTCGCCAGAATCGTGGACTTGACCGCGAACGCGTTCGCGGACGCACTGGCCGAAGCGTCCGTCGGCCGCTCGGGAAAGGACGCTTTGCAGGCGATTGCCTCGGCGTACCGGTCCTTCGCCCACGCTCATCCTGGAACCTATCCCCTCATTCAGCGCTCCCCGCATCGGCGAGCCTTTCGGGGTGGAGGCGGGGCCGACGGCGCAACGAAGGCCTCCCCTTCGAGAAAAGCCGAGGCCTCAGGAAAAACTCCCCCGTCGGAACCGGCGTGCCCCTCTAAAGCGCCGTGCCCGCCGCCGACGATCGACGCTTCGGGGAGAATCGTTCAAATCGCGGACGCTGCGCTCCTCGGCTACGGCATTCCCAAGGATTCCCTGGTCGACGCCGTCAGGCTCGTCCGCTCCGCCCTTCACGGGTTTGTCGATCTGGAGCTGAGCGGCGGATTCGGGGGACGCCGCTCGGCAGAGGCCAGCTTTTCGGTCGTCGTGGACTTGCTCGACGAGGCGCTTGCCCGCCTGGGCCGCGCATAAGGCCCAAAGCAGCCGCCCTGCCTGCCTCGAACTTGCGAGCCCGACGCCCTGCCTGCCTCGAACTTGCGAGCTCCGACATTCCACGGGTCGAAACCCGCAAGGCCCTGAAACCCTCGCGGGTCTCAGGGCCTTGCGGGCGACGAGCCGGAGCGCTGCATGCTTCGGACGTCGAAAGCCTTTTAGCCGTTCGGGAAGCCCCTCAGGCGTCCAGCTTGAAAAGCCGGTCGATGGGCGTCTGGACGGCTGCTCGAGCCCTCGTCACGGCGTCCTCGTCGGGGGCGTCGTAGAAGCACAGGCACTTGGCGGTGTCCTCCCGGACGTACGTCCGCAGGAAGGAGACCTCGGGAACCTCCGCGTACTTCGGGGAATTGGCCTTCTTCCGCGCAAGGTACTGGTCCATCGTGATCTCGGCGGGAATGTCCCATTCGACGAGGTAGTCGGCGTGGGCCTTCAACTTCTTGATGTCGTCAAGCTCGGCGCCCACGAGCCGGACCTCGTCGGGGCCGGCGATTTCGGCAACGCCTTCGACCGCCTTGACGACGGGCGAGGCGAACCGCGGCGAATCCGCCTCGACGATGACGAAGACGATCCGGTGGTCGGACGTCACCTGCGTCTCGATGAGTTCGCCGTCGCTCGAGCCGACGGCGGAAACGACTTTCTCAATGAGGGCGCCGACGGATTCCTTGGTGGCTTCGGCAGGCTTGAGTTCGATTAGGTACAGCGGCAACGTGCCCCTCCTTCTTTGTGCCCGTCAGGGCTTGTTCAGACATTGGAAACTTAATCGACCGTCGCCGCACGTGTCCACCGCTGCCGCCAAATTGCCCGCTTGGAGAACACGTGCGTCGTCTTCGTCACCGCCGATTTGCCCGCACCGGCCCCTTCCCGTGCGACGTTAGACATGCGGCCCCGGCCTGCCGCATCCCCCGCGACGCGGCAGGCGGCCACCCCTCTTTCCGCCTCGCGCCCCGCAGGCTCGCCGCGGCGTCCGAGCGTTCCACGGCGCACAGCGCGACGCCCGGAAATCGTGCGCTTCGGCACTGTCCGCGCCGAGGCTTCGGGCGTACCATGAAGCCTATGAGCATGCTTTTCTCCCCGACGCCATTCCGCAACACGACAGCTCGCAATCGCCTGTGGCTCGCCCCGATGTGCACATACTCGGCCGTTCGGGAAGACGGGCCCGCAACCGATTGGCATACGTTGCATTACGGCTCTCGCGCCGTCGGCGGATTCGGCACGATCATCGTCGAGGCAACGGCGGTTTCGCCCGAGGGCCGCATCTCGCCGCGCGACCTCGGCCTGTGGGACGACGGGCAAATCGAGAGTTTCTCCAAATTGGTCAAGGCCGTTCACACTGAGGGAGCCCTCTGCGGAGTCCAAATCGCCCACGCCGGCCGAAAGGCAGGCACCTCTCCCGCGCTTCGGGGCTACGCCCACGCCTTCGAGGGCACGCAGGACGGCTGGACTCTCGTCGCCCCCAGCCCGATCGCCTTTCCCGGCTTGGACAAGCCGTCCGAACTCGACGCGGCAAGCATCGACGCGCTCGTCGAAGCCTTTGCCCAAGCGGCGCGCCGAGCGGTTGCGGCGGGCGTCGACGTCGTCGAAGTGCACGGCGCCCACGGATATCTCATTCACGAATTCCTTTCCCCGCTGTCGAACGTCCGCACCGACGAATACGGCGGCAGCGAGGAGAATCGGCGACGGTTCCTCATTCGCATAGTCGACGCCGTCCGATCGGCGATCGGCGACAAGGTCTTGTGCGTCCGCCTGTCCGCAGCCGACTGGATCGACGGCGGGATCGACTCCGAGGCAACATGCCGCACCGCAGAAGCTCTCGTCGCCCACGGCGTCGATGTCCTCCACGTTTCTTCGGGGGGCCTCCTTCCCGCCGAAATCCCGGTGGGGCCCGGATACCAGTTGCCGCTGGCCGCTGACGTCAAACGAGCGGTCTCGGGGAGCCAGGCGAAGGTCGTGGGCGTCGGCCTCTTTTCCAGCGGGGAGCAGGCGGAGCAGGCTCTCGTGACGGGCCGGTGCGACGCCGTGGCAATCGGGCGCGTGGCTCTGACCGACCCCTATGCTCCTCTGCGCTGGGCCAACCGGCTCGCGGACGCCGACTCGGTGACGCCCGCGCAGTATTGGCGCGGGATCTGGGCCTGAGTCTCGAAAGCCGTTTTGCAGGCCGGTTGGGCCTAAACCTCTTCCGGCGGCGCTTTCGCCCCGGCTGCGAGGCCTTGACGAGAGCTAGGCAAGGAAAATTGAGCTTTCGCCCCGGGCATTCGCTTCCTGAACCAATGAAGCCGACCCGTGCGCCTTGTTCCACCAGGAACCGTTTGAGAGGAAGAAGACTGGCTCCTCCCCTAGATCCGCGCCTGGCGCCAACCGTCTCGGACTAAGCGACGTTGTAGGCTGAAATGCAAGAATAAAGAACACACGATTCGACGAGCACAGCCAATCGGCATAAGGAGAACGCCCATGTCACACAAGAACCCCGTCACCCCCGCCGATTCCCAGCCCCGCTCGATCGTCGAGGCTTACCATCGCGCTTGGACCGGCGGCGACGTCAAAGCTGCCATGGCGTTCGTCGCCGACGACGTCGCCTGCCGCGCTCCCGGCGTCGATCTTCACGGCAAAAGCGAATACGAGCAGTTCATTGGCGGTTTCGCACCGCGACTCACGGGGCTCATCGACATTGCGAGTTTCGCAGACGGGAACCGGGTCGCACTGTTTTACTGCCCGCAGACCGCCGTGGCCGATGCCGCGCCCGTGGCCGAGTGCTTCACCGTCGAAGGGGGAAAGATCGTCGACAGCGTGCTGATTTTCGACCGGCTTTCCTTCGCCCCTCCGCAGACAAAGCGTAGTCCCGTGCCAAGCGGCGGCTCCAAGAACGGCATGCGTGCAAGCGGCGACTCCAAGGACGGCAGGTTTGAAAGCCCCGCGTCTAAAGATGCGGGGCAAAGAGACCTCCTCGTCGCCCGCCTTCGCGGTCTTCTTGCCGACGAGCCTGCGGTCCGCGAGGTCTCGATGTTCGGCGGTCGGGCTTTCATGGTCAATGAGAAAATGGCGGTCCACGCGTCCAAGGACGGAGATCTCCTCGTCCGCGTCGACGTCGCCGACGACGCGAAATTCAGCGAGGTCCCGGGAGCGTCGCCCGCCGAGATCAGCCCGGGGCGAGCCATGGGAGCGGGATGGATTCGCGCGTCTGCGGCGTCCGTCGCCGACGACGAGCAGTTGCGCTTCTGGCTCGACGCAGCCTTGGCCTACAACCGTGCTCTCACGGGCAAACGCAGATAAAAAGGAGCCCTAAAGCTCTGCTAGGCCCGCAGAAAGAAGCGGCGGCCGTTCAGGCACTGGCAGGCGGCAAACACGGCATTGCAAGGCACCCGCGGAATCGGCAAGCGTGGCATGCGAAACGCACGCGGAAGCAACAAACGCGGCATTGCAAGACACACGCGAAAGCGGCAGCAGGCCTCAGATCTTCTCCAGCGGTGCGAAGCGCAAAGCCAGTCGCTTGGTTTGGCCGCTGGAGAAAGTCACCCTGGCTGTCGTGTTGCGCCCGGTCCCCTCGAAGGCGACGACCTTGCCGCGGCCAAAGCTCTTGTGCACAACCGAATCGCCGACGGCCAGGCCATGGGTGTCAGGAACCGACGGCCCTGCATTCTTCCCCGCCCCGCCGGCCGCGTCGAAGCCCGAGGAGCCTGCCGCCGCGTCGAAGTCCAGGGGTTCGTCGGCGCTCGCCGAAGCGTCAGCCGCCCCCGGCCGGTTCGCACCCCGCGCCGCTCCGGCGCTTTTCCGGCTCGCCGCATCGACGCCGAGCTTTCCCGGCACAAAGCCCTTGCCGGAGCCGACGACGGGGCCGTCGTCCAGCTCGTCGCCGTAGCCTCCGCCGAAGCTTTCGGATCGACGCCTTCCGCCGCTCCCCCACGTTCCGGACCACCCGCCTGTTCGGCGCACGGCGTCGGCGCTTGACTCGGATCGCCTCCAGTCGATGAGAGACTCAGGAATCTCCTCGATGAAGCGCGAGGGAGGAAACTCCTGGGGCGCGCCCCACGAGGCGCGAGTAGCGGCCCTCGTGATGTAAAGCCGCTGACGCGCCCGGGTCACCGCCACGTAGGCGAGGCGGCGTTCCTCTGCCAGTTCGGCGGGGTCGATGAGCGAGCGCATATGCGGGAAAGTCCCGTCTTCCAGGCCCGTGACGAAGACGACCGGGAATTCCAGCCCCTTCGCGGTGTGCACGGTCATGAGCGTTGCCTCGCCCTCGTCGCCGTCGGCAAGCTGATCGGCGTCGGAGACAAGCGAGACCTGGTCGAGCCAATCCGCCAGCGTCGCCTCGGGATTGGCCTTGTGGAAGTCGACGGCGACGGAATGCAGTTCCGCGAGGTTCTCCAAGCGGGATTCATCCTGCGGGTCGTCGCTCGAGCGAAGCATGTCGAGATAGCCCGACTCCTCCATCGCGAAATCGAGGATCGCATCGGGCGCCGCCCCCGCCTCTGCCATTTCGCGCCCGCTTTCGAGCATGGAGACGAAGCCCGCCATCGTCGCAGACGCCTTCTTCCCTATCCCCGAAACCGGGCCGCGTTCGGGATGCGGGTCGCCGACGTCGCAAAGCGCCGCCCCGAAGGACACGTCCCATCGCGCTGCGTGCATGGCCACCGCCTCCTCGGATTTCGCCCCCAGCCCCCTCTTGGGCATGTTGAGAATGCGCCGGATGGAGACGGTGTCGTCGCGGTTGACGATCGTGTGGAGGTAGGCCAAGGCGTCCTTGATTTCGCGCCGCTCGTAGAAACGCGTTCCGCCGATGACCCTGTAGGGGATCCCCGATCGAACGAACAAGTCCTCAAACGCCCGCGACTGGGCGTTCGTCCGGTAGTATACAGCCACGTCGACGTATGAGATCACGGCGTCGTCGCGCAGCCTGTCGATTTCCGACACGATAAATGCGCTTTCGTCGGCCTCAGAGTCCGCGACGTAGCCGACGATCTTCTCGCCGTCGCCGCGGTCGGTCCACAGGCGCTTTGGGCGGCGCCCGCTGTTGTTGGCGATGATGCCGTTCGCGGCCGAGAGGATCGACTGGGTCGAACGGTAGTTCTGCTCGAGGAGTATCGTGCGCGCCTCGGGAAAGTCCTTCTCAAAGTCCTCGATGTTGCGGATCGTCGCTCCGCGGAAGGCGTAGATCGACTGATCGGCGTCTCCCACGACGGTCAGCTCGCCGTGGTTGTCGTCTTCTGCCGTTCCCGTGAGCGCCCGGACCAACTCGTACTGCGCTCGGTTGGTGTCCTGGTACTCGTCGACGAGTATGTGCCGAAAGCGCCGCCTGTAATGGTCGGCGACGTCGGGATGGGAACGCAGCACATCGACCGTGGACATGATGAGGTCGTCGAAGTCCATTGCATTGGCCTGCCTGAGACTGCTCTGGTAGGCAGCGTAGGCGTGGGCAAGCACCTGGGAATCTTGGTCCGCTGCGTCGGCCGCAGCCTGCTCGGGCGTGACGAGGTCGTTCTTCAGGTCTGAGACTCGGCGCGAAAGGCCTTTGGGCGGGTGCGCCCGAATGTCGATGTTTTCCTCGCGGCACACAAGCTTCATGAGGCGCTGGGCGTCCTGCGCGTCGTAGATCGTGAAAGTGGAGCGCATGCCCAATGCGTCGTGCTCGGAACGAAGAATGCGGACGCAGGCAGAGTGGAAGGTCGAAACCCACATCGTGCGTATCGCGCTCCCGCCCAATGCGGACTCGAGCCTCTCGCGCATTTCCCTGGCCGCTTTGTTCGTGAACGTGATGGCCAAGATCTGCCCCGGAGCCGCTCGCCCCGAGGCGATGAGATATCCGATGCGGGAGGTGAGGACGCGCGTCTTCCCAGATCCCGCACCCGCAACCACCAGCAAAGGAGTCCCGGAATGCGTCACCGCCTCCAGCTGCTGCGGATTGAGCCCGGCGACGATTCTCTGCACGCGCGAGTCCCCCGCTGCGCGAGAAGCGAAATCCGATTCGGCTGCAATACGGCCGACAAGGCTCCCGCCGGGACCGTCGCATCCGAGCGATTCGTCAGCGCGGCCGTCGAACCGTTCGCCGTCGTCGATCGCTCCCCAATCCCTGCCCAAATTCTGATCCGCTCCGGCGCTCTGATCCGCTCCGGCATTGCGACTTTCCCCGGAATTCTGAGCGATTCGCGCGCGGAGGCGCTCCATAGTGGCGAGATAGGCGGCGTCGCGTCCGCCCGAAGAAGAACTGTTGCGCATAACCCCTCAAGCCTACGTCAGAACGCCGACCGAATGCTGAAGCGCAAACTTCCACACTTCCAAACCGAACATTTTTACGATATAATTCAGTTTGTAAATTATGCAATAAACCACAAACAACCAGAAAAAGTACAAAGAACCGAACATACTGAAAACACCCCGGCAAGTCGCCAATAATCAAGCGGACTGCCGACAATCAATCAACTTGCAAACAATACAAAACGAACACAAAAAGGAGCATCCATGGCAAACGAGAAAACAGCGCTGGTTGTCATCGACATGCAAAAAGCCGTACTCGAAGCGTCGGCCCACAGCGAAAAAATCCTCGCCAACGTCGTTGCATTGGTCGAGAAGGCGCGAGCGGAAGGCGTCCCGGTCGTCTGGGTCCAGCACGAAAGCGAGG
>NZ_DBHHEV010000097.1:0-1193 GCF_057238965.1 Peptidiphaga sp. | reverse complement strand
CCCCGGGATGGCAGTACGTCGACGAGCTTGTTCCCGCACCGGAAGAACCGCTCGTTCCCAAAACGTATGCCGACGCCTTCGCCGAAACCGAACTCAAAGGCGTTCTCGAAGGCCTCGGCGCAAAGCACTTTTATCTCTGCGGCGCAATGACCGACGCGTGCATCCGCTCCACCCTTTTCGGCGGAGTCTACCGAGGCTATGACGTGACACTCGTGGCGGACGCGCACACCACCGCAGACAGGGACGAATTCGGATACACAGCAGATCAAGCCGTCGCCATAGTCAATATGATGGCAAACTATACGGTTCTGCCCGATGCGCACACCGACGTCACGACTACGGCGAGTTTCCCCGTCCGAAGCGCCGTCTGACACGCGGCCGCTCGGGCGTGCAGACACCCCGACATACGGCCTATCTGACGCGCTCCGCAGCAGCCGATGACCGGAAATGCGGCTGCTGCGGAGCGCTCCAGCGTGAACTTCTGTTTTCTTTCAGTCTTCGACTCCGACGACGACGTTCGAGGCCTTGATGACCGCGTAGGCTTCAACGCCTTCTTCGAGCCCCAGTTCCTCGATCGACGCATTCGTGATCGATGACGTTATGACGATCCCCGGCGCGACTTCGATCTTGACGACGCCATTCACGGCGCCTTTTTCAACCGAAACGACGGTTCCTTTGATCTGATTGCGTGCTGAAAGTTTCATGTGTTTCTCCTATTGGCGGCGGATCTGGCGTGATCCGCGTCTTTCCGCTGCGTTGCCTTTTCCTCCGCGCTGCCGCAGCGTCGGAAAGACGCGAGGAATCACGGACACATCGCGGACTTCGCGCGCCGACTGGCCTGCGCCGAAAGCGTTTTGTGCAAAAACCCGGTCTGACCGTTCAGTAGACGGTCAGACCGTGCGATCGGAAGATCTCACGCGTGCGCTCGATCAGCTCCTTGCCCGGCGGCTGAGTGTCGTTCAGCTCGTACTTCAGTCCCAGCGTCTTCCACTTGTCCCGTCCCATCTGATGGAACGGCAAGACTTCGACGCGGCTGACGTTTGGCCACTTCTCGACGATCTGCGCCACGGCCTCGACGTTCTCCTCCGAATCCGTCAGCCCGGGCACGAGCACGAACCGAATCCACGTTTCGATGCCGCGCTCGGCCAGACGATCGCCGAAGTCGATCGTCGGCTGGAGGTCGCCGCTCGTGA